>JAYWBH010000347.1:0-5484 GCA_043781815.1 Bryobacterales bacterium
TCCATTTGCATCCATCGTAACGATGGCCACAAAATCGGTAGCATGCAGATGCCACATTGCTTCCGGCACGCCGAACTCCATCAGATGTACGTCGTAAACTCTATCCAGCGTCCGTGCATAGAATTGCGCAGCGCCTCCGATAGCGTTTAAATACACAGCGCCACATTCCTTCAAAGCGGCCAGAGTCTTTGCGCCCATGCCCCCTTTGCCTATCACCGCCCGCACTCCGTAACGTCGCAACACTTCACCTTGATAGGGCTCTTCCCGAATACTGGTTGTGGGCCCAGCCGCTTTCACCACCCATTCGCCGCCTTCCTTCATCATCACTGGACCGCAATGATAAAGAATCTGACCATGCAAATCCACAGGTGGCGGGTTGTTCATCAGGTAGGCGTGTACTGCATCGCGACCGGTGTAAAGATCGCCGGTAATGCGCACCACGTCGCCCACTTTCAGTGAGCGCATCTGCTCTTCTTTCAAGGGTGGGGTGAGTACAACTTCGCGACCCGTCAACTGGAAGCCCTCGGCTTTGGCCATCTTAATCACAGGTTCTGTTGGATCGCGATACAGCCAATCAGTGATCTTCCCCGTGGTGGCATTAAGTCGCACACCTAACCTGCGGAACGCCCAGCAATCGTAAGACACGCTAACGAAGAAGCTGGCAGGCAAGCGGTTCGCGGCCATAACCTTGCAGCCAATCAACGACGCCTTTCCACCAAATCCCATAGCGCCCACGCCAAGCTTATTCGCTTCTTCCATCACTTCGGCTTCCAGCTTTGCCAGCACTGGATTCGGATTCACATCTTCCAGCGTGCGGAACAATTGGCCTTTCGCCAACACATAACCGTGAGCTCTGTCAGAGCCAACACAAACTCCTAACGCACCAGGTGCACAACCTTGCCCCTGTGCCTGCCAAACGGCGTGCAGCAGACACTTGCGCACACCTTCTAAATCCCGACCAGCCTTTCCCAAGTGATCCAGGTCGCAAGGGAGTGAGTACTGAATGTTTTTGTTCTCACAACCTCCGCCTTTCAAAATCAGCTTGACTTCAATTTCATCCTGCTCCCACTGCTCAAAGTGGAACACTGGAGTTTCTTCACCCAGGTTATTGCCACTGTTTTCGCCGGTGATGGAATCAACTGAATTCGGGCGCAGCTTGCCTAGCTTGGTGGCTTCAGCAATGGCTTCCTTAATCGCTTTTTTAATCAGAATCTGATTCACGCCTACAGGTGTGTGAATCTCAAAGGTGGGCATCCCTGTGTCCTGGCAGACTGGGCCAACATCCTGTTCCGCCATATCAATATTGGTGGCAATAATATTCAGCGCCTGGGAACTTTGGGTTCCTGGCGATTCAATTTCCAGAGTCACACCCAGCGCTTTGCGCACGTCTGGGGGCAGGTTGGTCGATGTCTGGGTGATTAGTTCAAGAAGGCTTTCTTTCAGGGAATCCATCAATCTTATGGTAGCTTGATGCGAACTTGCGCTGTTAGCCCTGGCTTGATAGCCGCAGTGGGGCTTAAGAAAACAATCAGAACCTGTGAGTCTTTGATGGAGGCCACTTCACCGGGCAATGCTTCATTGCCTGATTCCGCCATAAAGACTTGTGCCGTCAGGCCCGGCTTCATCTTCGCCAATTGCAGGGGATTGGGTTCCACCAGTACTTGCATTTTCGATAGGTCCACGGCGATCTCAAACAGATCTTCTATCTCACGCGACACCTGCTGACCCTTATCCACGTTCGACCCAAGGAAGATGCCATCCACCGGCGATACAATATCGGCAGCTTTTAAATCGGACTCTGCTTCTTCCAGTGCAGCATTCCTGTCTTCCAGGTTTTTCTTCGCCAGCTCAATTTCCTTGGTCAGTTGTGAGATGCGCTGTTCGGCAATATCGGCCTTGCCTGCGGATGCTCCGGCATCGGCTTGAGCGCTCAGAAATTCCCGTTGCGTTTGTTCGAATTTGTTGCGAGGCGTGGCACCCTGGTTGTTCAACGAAACTTGACGCTGGTATAGCTTTTCCAGGCGTAGTAACTCATCCTTCACTCGTGACGCCTCGGCCCTGGCCCGCGATGATTCCAAGCGAGCTGACAACAGGGAACTCTCAGAGTTGTTCAACTTTGTCTGCAACGTCTCCAGATCTTCTTTGGCCCGGTCCCGTTCTGATTCCAGCTTTCGATTCTGAACTCGGGCAATGAGCTGCCCTTCATAAACTTCCTGTCCAGGTTCAAAAAACACTTCAGATAAAATGCCGGTCACCTTCGATGACACATTCACCGTTTGCTGCGCTTCCACCGTTCCTTCCAGACTGATTTCAGTTCCAGAGGGCAGGGAATCGGGTATGGGTGGCGTTGGCTGTTGCTGCGTCACAGCCGGTTTGTTCAAAGGCTTCCAAAGCGAACTCAAGGCCCCAATCGCTATCGCGCCAAGGACGATTGAAACGCCAATCACCACCCACTTTCCACGAACGTTATCCATGAGTTTCATGAATTAGGTTTGCTCCATATAGAACATGGAAAATGATTTCTTAGGTGAGAGCACCTTTCTAGGTGCTGCGGGAATGTTCACGTTACGATGATACTAGAACACAGACATGGTCCCCATTCGCCTTGCTGACTTAGTAAAGATTTTCCTGCGCGCGGGCAACCTGACGTTTGGCGGCGGTGACCCCACAGTGGCCTTGTTGCACCATGAACTGGTGGAAAAATGTCCAGCCATTACACCGCAACAATATGCCACCTGTTTCGCATTGGCGCGCGTTACACCGGGAACCAATGTTCTGGCTTTTAGCGCCGCTGCAGCTTACCTGATTCGCGGGTGGATGGGTGCGATTCTTGCCGTCACTGCCGGGTCAATTCCCAGCGCCTTTATCGTATTGCTGGCCACCAAGCTGGCCGTGAGTGACCATCAACATCTTCTGTTGCAATCGGTGATTCAAGCTATCATCGCCGCAGTAATTGGCTTGATCGCTTTTACGGTTGTGCAGATGGTGCGGCCTCGTTGGAACGCAGGCGAACGGATTCATGTCATGCTGATTGTCGCCCTTAGCTTTGCAGCGGCGACGCTCGGGCTGCTTCCCCCCATCGCGATTTTGGGACTGGCTGCTTTCTATGGAGCGTTTGTTAAAGTATGAATGCTCTGCTTCTCTATTTTCTTCTGCTCAAAGCAACGTTGACCTCGTTCAGCGGCATGACCTCTTTGCCCATTGTGCGGCAGGAACTGGTTGTGGAAAGAAAAATCCTCACGGATCGGCAGTTGAATACCGCAGTAGCGGCTGGCCGTGTCAGCCCTGGTCCCAATGGACTTTATTTGGTCAGCGTCGGCTACATGGCCGCTGGTGCCGCCGGGGCTTGTGCCGGATGGTGCGCGCTGATTACGCCTGCATTTTTAATCATTGGGCTATTGCGAATGTTGGGAACTGCCGTCAATCATCCGCGAATGGAGACCGTTGTCAGAGCCGTAACTCTGGCTTCCGCTGGCTTAATTCTGGCCACATCTATATCACTGGCACGCGATGCGATTCAATCCTGGGCCACCGCATTGATTGCCATTGCGAGCTTTTTCCTGTTGATCCGCTTTAAGTTGGATCCGCTTTGGATTTTGATCGGTGCCGGGATTGCCGGGTTGGCATTGGCGCTCATTTGATATACTTAAAAATCTATGCGTGAGTATCGTTTAGGCGACACGTTGGATGATTACTGCATCAAGTGCAAACGAATCACCAACCACAACATTGTGTCTTTGGTGGAAGAACAACCAGTCAAGGTACGATGCTGTTCTTGTTATAACGATCACGAATTTCGGCATGAAATAGCGCCTCCTACAAAGAAGGAACTCAAGAAAGCAGCGCTGCTTGAGGAGCTTTTGTTAGGTAAAGGTGGCACAGATGCTGATTTGGATTCGGAAGACGATGACGATTCCGACGAAATCGAAATTGACGATGCTTTGATTGTAGATGAGCTGACCCTGGCTGCCCCCGATGTGCCTGTTGCCGATGAGCCGTTGCCTGAATTGCCCGTGGCCAAGCCAGTGCGCAAGACCAAAATCGCCAAAGGATAATGCAGCTTCCATTCGGCTCTGCGCTTGCCCGTCACGTTGCTGAAAAACTTACAGCCCATGGATTCGCTGCCTACTTGGTGGGCGGTTGTGTTCGCGATCTGTTGCTTGGCCTGGAACCCAAAGATTACGATATTGCTACCAGCGCCCGTCCTGAACAAGTAGCCGCATTGTTCCCCGGCGCGGAATTGATTGGGGCGCACTTCGGTGTGGTCCTGGTGACTCGCGAAGGGCAATCAGTGGAAGTAGCCACTTTCCGATCTGACGGTGCGTATCAGGATGGTCGTCATCCAGAAAGTGTCACCTACGAAACAGATCCGCGTCAGGATGCTTTGCGTCGTGACTTCACCATCAATTCCCTGTTCTACGATATTGCCACCGATCAGATTTTAGATTTCTGCAATGGGCAGGCAGACCTGAGTGCGGGTATTCTGCGGGCCATCGGCGAGCCTCAAGAGCGCTTTGCCGAAGACTATCTTCGAATGCTGCGCGCTGTTCGATTTGTTGCCCGTTTCGGGTATGCCATGGAATCGCAAACCATGGCCGCTATCCAACAATTACATCCCCGTATTGTTGAAATTTCGGCAGAGCGCATTCGCGACGAACTGAATCGCATTCTTACCGAAGGTGGAGCAAGCCGTGGCCTCCGGTTATTGGATGAAACCGGATTGCTGAATGTTTTGCTGCCCGAAGTGAAGGCCATGCAGGGTGTGCAACAACCGCCGGAATTTCATCCGGAAGGCGACGTTTGGACGCATACACTGCTGATGCTGGATGGCCTGGAAAAGCCTTCTGTGGCACTCGCGTGGGGCGTGCTGTTGCACGATGTAGCCAAGCCTCCGACGTTCACCGTTACCGACCGCATTCGCTTCAATGGCCATGCTGAGCTAGGTGCCACAATGAGCCGCACAATTTTGAATCGCTTCAAGCTGCCCGGTCAGGATGTGGAACTGGTGCATGATCTGGTATTGAACCATATGCGCTTTATCGAAGTTACCAAGATGAAGCAGAGCACGCTGAAGCGATTTTTACGACAACCATATTTTGACCGACATCTGGAACTGCATCGGTTGGATTGCATGTCCAGCAATCGTCGTTTGGAAAACTATCAATTCGTGCGCGGGAAGTTGGTTGAGTTGAAGCCAGAGGAACTGCGTCCTCCCCGTCTGATTACAGGAAATGATCTGATTGCCATGGGCTATGCCCAAGGGGAATTGTTTCGGCAAATTCTGACAGCAGTGGAAGATGCGCAATTAAACGGAACAGTGGCAAGTCGGGAGCAGGCGCTGGAATTTGTGGCTCAACGGTTTCCGGCTTAAGGCCGAAAATATAAACCCGGCTTAAGGCAAGTACTGTTCACTTAAGCTAGAAGCAACGCCCCGGCTTGACGGACCGCTGACCAGTTCCTCTACTCTATGCCGTTGATCGCGAG
>JAYWBH010000348.1:0-1701 GCA_043781815.1 Bryobacterales bacterium
CATCGCCAATCTGGAAATCAAGATGGGCCACACGACCATTGGTCCCGATGGCTTAAAGCAGTTGACGGCACTATCGAAATTCATTGCCGAGCGGGCGAATTTACCTGTGCTGCGTGGTCAACCGTACGTCGGCAAGAGTGCCTTCGCCCACAAGGGTGGAGTGCACGTTGCCGCCATCATGAAGGACCCGGCCACCTACGAACACACGCCACCGGAAAAGGTGGGCAACAAGCAGCGCGTACTGGTCAGCGATTTGAGTGGCAAGGCGAACATCGCCTACGAACTGCAGCGTCGTGGATTGGATAAAAAGCTGAACGACGAATCCACACGTCAGTTGCTGGCGCGCATCAAGGATTTGGAGCATGCAGGATACGAACTGGAATCGGCGGAAGGCAATTTCGAGCTGCTGATTCTGGAAGCGCTACATCCCAAGCAGGAGTTCTTCGAGCTGATCGGCTTCAACGTGAGCACGATGAAATCCGGTGAGTCTGATTCATCCACTACCGCTATTGTTCACCTGCGCACAAAAGACGGCGAGCATAAGGAAGTGGCCATGGGGCACGGTCCTTTCGACGCTCTGGCAAAGTGCTTGCGCATCAGCCTGAGTCACGCCTATCCAGTGATTAACGAGGTGCGCCTGGTTGATTATAAAGTACGTGTGTTGAACTCAGCCGATGTCGGGACAGCAGCCAAGGTCCGGGTGCATGTGGAGTGGACGGACGGCAAGGAATCCTGGTCGACGGTGGGGGTTTCGGACAACATCATTGAGGCCAGTTGGGATGCACTAGTGACGGCGATTAAGCTGGAACTGATGTGGGCCAGTGAGAAGTTCGCTGAGGATAACGCCTGGGCCGTGTAGCTTCTAAATTCGGTGGATTCTATTCAACCCGGTCCATCGGTCAAAATCGCCGTCGAACGTAAATATTGATTTCACCGAATGTCGCTCCATCACAGCAATGTGAAGCGCATCTCTAGCGCTCAATGAAGCCGGATGGTGGATAATTTCGGAAGCTCGTAAGACGTCTTCCTTCTCAATAGGGAATACGATATCCACAACTTTCAGGATTGTTCGCAGAGCCGGCTCAATGGCGTCTTTTCTGTTGATGGCAGTATATCGGTGCAGGATCTCTTGCAGTACTTCGGCGTCGGTCACCAGTGGCCACCCCTCGGCAACTAAACGCTCCAGTAGTATTTAAGCCTCAACCTTGTGCCGATGGGGAGCCCCCTCAAGGTACATCGGAATGTTCGAATCAAGGAAGATCAGTTGGGTAACCCTGTGCTATTTCGCTTAGAATCTGATCAATATCGGCCGTGGGGAAAGAATATTCCGCAGCACTACGAATGGCTTGCAATTTCGATTTCGGATCAATCATCGGTTTAGCAGTTCGAGCTTCACGCAAGGTTCTTCGCACCCACTCCCCAACAGGAAGTTTTTCGCGGTTGGCCAGGAGTTGGATGTATTCCATTTCTTCATCTGACATAAGAACTTGAAGGCGCTTACTCATGCGATGAGTATTACATGCTCCACGATAGAGCTGTAAGACTTAAAAACTAGACCCAAGCAACTTCTGCTACTCTGGCCTTTAACCTAGGGAGGTGCCATATGGCGACAACCAAGAAGACTGCGGTCAAACCCGTAAGAAGAAGCCGCTCCGAAGTGGAGCGCGAATTTGCCGAGGTTCGCGAACAATCCGAATCAGC
>JAYWBH010000349.1:0-1692 GCA_043781815.1 Bryobacterales bacterium
CCGGCATAGCCATCGCCTGCAAACAGAGGCTTACCGTCTTTCCACAAACTTTGATGGCAGTGCATGCCGGAACCATTGTCCTGAAACAGCGGCTTGGGCATGAACGTTGCGGTCTTGCCGTATTGATGGGCCACGTTGCGCACAATGTATTTGTAGAGCATCATGTTGTCAGCCGACTTCACCAGCGTGTTGAACTTCTGGTCAATCTCACATTGCCCGGCGGTGGCCACTTCATGATGGTGGCATTCAATGACCAGGCCACAACGTTCCATGACGGAGACCATTTCAGCGCGCAGATCCTGGTAATGATCAGTCGGTGGAACGGGGAAATAGCCTTCTTTATAGCGAGGTCGGTAGCCGGAATTTTCACCTTGCTTGCCGGAATTCCAGCGGCCTTCCTGGGCGTCAATGTGATAGTAACTTTCGTGCTGATTGGTATCGAACCGCACGTTGTCAAAAATAAAGAACTCGGCTTCGGCACCAAAGAAACAGGTATCGGCAATGCCTGTAGTTTTCAGATACGCTTCGGCCTTTTGGGCAATAAAGCGGGGGTCCCGTTCGTACTTCACTCGCGTAATGGGATCAATCACGTTGGCTGTCATCACCAAAGTGGGCAGCTCATAAAACGGATCCATGACGGCGGTGGAAGGATCGGGAATAAGCAGCATGTCGCTTTCATTGATGGCGTTCCAGCCGCGGATGCTGGAGCCGTCAATGCCCAGGCCATCTTCAAACGTACTGGATTCCAACATGTGGATGGGATAGGAAATGTGCTGCTGCAATCCTGGGATATCAGTAAACCGGATATCCATCTGTTCCGCATGATTGTCTATAGCGAACTGCAATACTTCTTTGGGACTCATTGACCCTCCGCGGGTAGTTACGACGCAATCTGATAGTATCCAATGCTTTCTGTTAGGGTCAAATAGGATAAGTTTATGGAGCAGATTAGTTTAGGGCTTGAACGCCGCCACTTTTCAGTTAGCGAATTGACCTACGCCATTGCCAACACGTTGCAATCGGCATTTAATAACATCTGGATTTCTGGAGAAATTTCAGGATTGAAGATGGCATCCAGTGGTCATTGCTACTTTACTTTGAAGGATGACGAAGCACAAATCCGTTGTGCCGTTTGGCGGAATGCGTATCGGTTGCTGCGCGCGAAACCACAGGACGGGATGCTGATACTGGCTCGTGGAAGAGTGGAAGTGTATCCGCCGCGTGGTGAGTATCAACTGATTGTAGAAACAGTGGAGCCGCTGGGACTGGGTGCCTTGCAGCATGCCTTTGATCAACTGCGCAAGAAATTAGCGGCTGAAGGATTGTTCGACCCTGCGACGAAGCGGCCATTGCCTGCCCTGCCCCGCAATATCGGCATAGTTACATCGCCCACAGGAGCGGTTATTCGCGACATGCTGCATGTTTTTGCTCGCCGATTTCCCGGCCTGCATATTCGGATTTACCCGGCGTTGGTGCAAGGGCAAGGATCGGTGGAACAGGTGATAGACGGCATTGAATACTTTAGCAACACCACTTGGGCAGACTTGGTGATTGTGGCGCGCGGAGGTGGTTCCATTGAAGATTTATGGACCTTCAATGAAGAATCTGTGGCAAGGGCAATTGCCAATTGCAGTGTGCCGGTGATTTCGGCGATCGGCCACGAAACTGATTTCACGATTGCCGACTTTGTAG
>JAYWBH010000350.1:0-5455 GCA_043781815.1 Bryobacterales bacterium
CTTTGTTTCCGTAGATGAAGCGTCTGCGCAAGCTGACGAACCAATCGAACCGGGCTCCGGTACGCCAACCGCAGTGAAAGCAATTGCCGATATTGCGGCATCCATTCAGCCTTCTCCAAAGCAACAGGAACGGTTGGAGCAAAAGCTGCAATCGGCAGCGCCCGCTAGCTCTTCTGGTAAGACAATGTCGTTCGACGAAATCTACGCGGCAGCAGAAATTACCGCGCCAACGCACGGTTACAGCATCCTGAAAGTGGCCGACATGTTGGAGAGTCCCCATATCAAGGCCTTGCCAACCGAAGTCAAGCGAAGTTCCGTGCTGGTGGCGCTGGATGCCGCTGGGGTAAAGATGCAGGACGTGGTGGAAGACGCCGTGCGTCGCGATAAAGCGCTGGATGCTTTCGAACGGGTGCAGAACAAGCAGGTGGAGGATTTAGAAGCCGCCAAGCTTGACGAAAATCGAAAGCTGCAGGCTGAGCTGGATAAGCTGACTGGCGAATACAGGGCGAAAATGCAGTCGAATACTGCATTTGTGACGCAACGCAAGGAGACCTTCTTTAGCTGGCGCGTGGAAAAGCAAAAGATGGAACAAAAAATCGCCGATGCCGTATCTCCTTTTGTGACCGACAATCCGATCACCACCTCTTCGCGGCCCACGCCGTTACCGCCTTCAGGAAAGACGGGAATCTAGAGACAAACCCCTTCTCAAGCCTCATTTGTTAAGCTATTACCTAGTCTTGGAGCCTCAATTATGTGGAACCGTTTAGTTAGAGTGGTTCGATCCTTTGTTGGTATGTTCATTTCTGTTGCGGAAAATCCAGAGATGATTCTGGAACAGAACATTCGCGATCTGAACGATCAGGTGCCGCGGATGAACGAATCCATCGCCATGGTCAAGGCGAATGTGACGCTTCTTGAAAAAGAAGAGACCAAGTATAAGAACGATGTTCTGGATTTGACGTCCAAGCTGAAGGCATCTATCCAGGCGAATCGGGACGATCTTGCGGCCAACTTCGCTGTGCAACTGGAAACACTTAAGTCGGCACTGGGGCGTACCCAGGCGCAATTGCAGACAGCTCAGTTGGCGTTTGAAAAGGCGATGAATGTCAGAAAGGCGTTTATGCGTGAAAAAGAGCGCAAGACGCAGGAAGCTATGCAGGCCATCCGCGACAATCGTCGATCCCAATGGCAGAAGAAAGTTGCTGACACACTAGATCAATTTGAAGTGGCGGGCATTAGTCAGACACACGATGAAATGCTGCGCAAGGTAGAAGAACAGACTGCCGTGAACGAAGCGCGAATGGAAATGGCGTTGGGCAATGTGGATCAGCAGCGCGTCAAGATTGAAGAAGAAGCGGAAAAGCTTCGTGCTGGTGAATTGGTGAAGCAATTCAAAATTGAAATGGGGCTGATGAGCCCGGCACCGTCCGCAACGCCAGATAAGACCATTGGCAGCCGTGAAGGCGAGAGCACCAAAAGCTAAGACATAGGAGCGATCAAGAATATGGCTGTCAAAATTGAAAAGGGTGGATGGTTTCTCATTTTTGCAATGGGATTGGGCATCACCGGATACGCGCTGAACAAGTACGGATTGCTGGATATGATCATGCCATCGGCTAAAGTCCGTCAATCGACGGATGTGGGTAAGGTGGAATTGCCGCAGGTGCAGGATTCGGGCAAAGTGGATGTTGCAGCGGCAGCTATTCCCGCCAGCCAGCGCGGTTGCGATGACAAGCCAGAAGTCCGCTTCTACCTTTGGGCATGGAACGCACAAATGGGATTGATGTTCGCTAACGGAGGTCCGCAAGCAACCAAGGGCAGCCTGATGTGCGGCAAGAATGTCAACTTGCGAATGGTCCGTGAGGACGATAGCAACAAAATGCAGGAAGCTCTGGTGGCCTTTGCAACGGAACTCAAAGGCGGCAACGCGAATCCTTCTAAGGGTGCTTATTTTGTGGCCATTATGGGCGATGGCGCCGCAACATTTCTGAAAGGATTGAACGACACGCTGCGTAAAATCGGCCCGGAATACACGGCCAAGGTAGTTGGTTCGGCTGGTTACTCTCGTGGTGAAGACAAGTTTATGGGCCCTGCAGAATGGAAGCGCAATCCGCAGACTTCACGCGGTGGATTTGTGGCCGGGGTGCTGCGTGACGGCGATTGGAACATTGCTCAAAAATGGTTAGGTGATAACGGACTTTGCAATAATCCTGACGAGAAAACCTACGATCCAGGTTGTCTGAATTGGGTGAATTCCAGCGACTACATTGATGCTGGCGAAAAGTACATCTCTAACTATTGCGAGACGCGACCCGTTGTACAAAGCGGCAAAAAGACTGGCGAGAATCGCAAAGTGTGCGTCAATGGCGTGGTTACCTGGACGCCGGGTGACGTGAATGTAGCTCGCAAACGCGGTGGACTTGTGGCTGTTGCTTCTACCCGCGAATATAGTTCGCAAATGCCGAATACAATCATCGGAATTGATAGGTGGATGCAAGATAACCGACCGATTGTGGAAGGCATGTTAGAGGCAATGTTCCAGGGTGGCGATCAGATCAAGTCCTATCCACAGGCGTTGAAGTACGCTTCTGGCGTGAGCGCTTCGGTTTATAACGAATATCAGAGCGAGCCCGGATATTGGGAGAAATATTATAAAGGCGTCGTGGAACCAGACAAGATGGGCACACCGGTGGAACTGGGTGGATCTTCAGTGAACAACCTTGCCGACAACATTTTATTGTTCGGCATGGCCCCCAACACGGCCAACATCTTCGCTGCCACTTACAAGACTTTCGGAGACATTGTTTCGCAACAGTATCCAGATCTGCTCCCTTCTTACGACGCGGCCAGCAAAGTGGTGGATACGTCGTATATAGAAGCCATTGCCCGCAGAAATCCGCAAATGACACCCGCCGCCATGCCGCAATTTTCAACAGCCGCCAAGGTGGAAAACGTGGTGAGTCGCCGGTCTTGGAACATCACCTTTGATACGGGTCAGGCAACCTTCACTCCGGGGACAAAAGCCGATTTAGAAAAGCTTACTCGCGACCTGTTGGTGGCCGGCAATACGATGGTTGAAATCCACGGGCACACAGATGCCGTGGGTGGGGCAGACTCCAATCAAACGCTGTCTGAGGCTCGGGCATTTAGTGTGAAGAAATACTTGGAAGGGCAGTCTTCAGTGAGCTTTCCGGAAGGCCGTTTACGAGTTTTCTCACACGGTCAGGCGAATCCCATTGCGTCGAATGCAACGCCCGAAGGTCGGGCAAAGAATCGGCGAGTTGAGATAGTCATCGGCACTTCAAAATGACCCCGGCGACCCCTACGACCCAACGAGTCAATGGCTGGTTAGATGTCTTGCGACCCAACGAAGTTGTGTCCCCGACGGCCATGCAAATCGTCATTGTGGTGCAGGCTGCCATGGCACTGGTCATCTGGTGGATGTCCCCATGGGCAGTGCTTCCCAAGCCTAACGAAGTTTTTACTGCCATGGGACGCTTGTGGATGCAAGAGGGCCTTGGGCAGGAATTGATCACCAGCTTCTTCATGAATGTGGAGGCGCTGCTGATCACTGCGGTCATTTCTTTAGGGCTTGCCTATCTGTCTGTGTTGCCTGCGGTGAGACCCATTGTTGGCGCTATCGCAAAGGGTCGATTCCTGGGACTTAGCGGGCTCACTTTCATCTTCACTCTAGTGGTGGGTGGCGGCCATCCTCTTAAGATTTCGTTGCTGGTGTTTGGCATGACAGTGTTTTTCGTCACATCCATGGCATCAGTAGTGGCGTCCATTCCAAAATCAGCATTCGATCATGCCCGCACCTTGCGACTCACAGAGTGGCAGGCAGTGTGGGACGTGGTGATTTTAGGCACGTCTGATCAAGCCATTGAAGTGTTCCGTCAGAACGCGGCCATTGGTTGGATGATGCTGACTATGGTGGAAGGCATTTCGCGGTCGGAGGGTGGCGTGGGTGCGCTGCTTCTGAATCAGAATAAACACTTCCATCTGGCTGAAGTATTTGCCATTCAGCTCCTGATCCTTACAGTAGGTCTGTTGCAGGATTTTGCAATCGGCATTGGCAAGCGGCTACTCTGCCCCTGGGCGCACATCACGCTGGAGCGCACGTAATAGGATGCTGACCAAGTATGCCTATTCGATGGCAGAAAATATTCTGCAGGTTCAAGACGTCTCTCTGACGCTTGGCGGCAACTTGATTCTGGACAAGGTGAATTTCCAGATCAAGGACATCATTCGGCCCGATGCAATTGCAGGCCAAGTGGTGGGGCTCTTAGGACCATCAGGCATTGGCAAGACACAACTTTTTCACATTCTTGCTGGCCTTAAACATGCAACCAGTGGGCAAGTGCTGATTGGCGATCCGGGCATTCCAGTGCATCGCGGCATGGTGGGTGTGGTGGCGCAACAATCACCTTTGTTCATGCATCGCACAGTGTTAGGCAACTTACTCATTGCGGGTAGACGTTCGGGCAAGACAGAGGAGCAGACTCAGGCCAAGGCGCAAGCTCTTCTGGATCGATTTCGGATGACTGACCGTGCCACACATTATCCGGCAATGCTTTCTGGAGGTCAGCGACAACGCGTGGCCATTGCCCAGCAGATTATGTGTAGCGAATCCTTCCTGCTGATGGACGAACCTTTCAGTGGGCTGGACCTGATTGCCCTGCGCAAGGTGCAGGATCTGATTCGGGAAATTGCGACTGCCGATGAACTGAATACAATCATTGTGGTGACGCACGATATTGGAGTGGCGCTGGAAGTGTGTGACACCATCCACCTTCTTGGACGCAATAGCGACCAGCACGGCAAGTTTGTACCGGGCGCTAGAATTCAAGCCAGCTACAATCTAATAGAGCGGGGGCTTGCGTGGAGGAAAGATATCTCCACCACTCCTGAGTTCCTGGATTGCCTTA
The DNA here is from genome assembly GCA_043781815.1 of Bryobacterales bacterium. Taxonomy (GTDB): domain Bacteria; phylum Acidobacteriota; class Terriglobia; order Bryobacterales; family Bryobacteraceae; genus JANXSF01. Next base: position 4,929 of record JAYWBH010000350.1, read on the forward strand.
AGGAAATCAGAGAGCGGTTCACAATTTTATAAGTATGCAGCCGAAAGATTTATGAGTCAGCAGCCGGAAGAACTAAACTACGTCAAAGCAGCTTTCCAGTGGCAATACAATCTGATTGCATTGGGCGGAGCTGCGGCAACGTCGTTAGTCACTATGAATCCGCTGCCGTTGATTCTTGCTGCAGGTGTGGAGTTGATGTATATGGCCACCGTACCGAACATGGCTGCGTTTCAGCGCCTGGTTCGATCACGCCTGTATGAAGCTGGCAAGAAACAACACGACGATGCACTGAAGACTCTTTTATACGCGCTGCCGCCGGAAAGACGGGAACGCTACCAGCAACTGCAGCAGATCAGCCAAACTATCCGTTCCAATTTAGCGCGCCTTTCTTCCACTTCGCAGATTTTCGTGAACCAATTAGACGGGCGTCTCAACGGACTTTTGGCAGCCTTTGTGCGCCTGTCCAATCACAGCATGCAGCACGTGCAATACCTGCAAACAACCAATGCCGATAGCATCCGTCGTGA
>JAYWBH010000351.1:0-15770 GCA_043781815.1 Bryobacterales bacterium
GTGTGATAAAGTCCTGTGCATTCCTGCGGAGGTGGCGATCCCCCGAAACTTTCCCAGGTATTCAAGCCGATGTGATGATGATATCCACCGGCGGAAAGAAACGCTGCCGAATCGCCCAGGCGTTGCATGATTGTGAAGCCTAGCACGCCATGATAGAAGCCGATGGATCGTTCCACGTTGGCTACTTTCAAATGGACGTGTCCAATTCGGGTTGCTGGGGAAATTGTATTCATCAAAGTATGATGGAAAGATTCATGTCTCTTTCCTCTCCACCCGTTATTGTCTCGCTGAATGCGATTCCTGTGCGGCTTCCTCGCGATCTGAAGTCGGCTACGGGGTCGGCTGGTTCTCCTTCGGTATTGCAGCCAGGCGAGTTCGCCTACCGTTGGTCATCTACTGTTCGCGCGCTGTACTCAACTTATTTTGAAACGTGTCTGGTTAAAGTGGAACTCTCCAATGGCCTGGTGGGTTGGGGCGAAGCGCAGGCTCCGCTTGCTCCACGCGTTGCCGCAGCGATCATTGAGGACCTGTTGCGTCCGATCTTAATCGGCCAGCCACTTGATGGAACCTGCGAAAGGATGGAATGGTTGTGGGATGAAATGTATGCCAGCATGCGAGTGCGTGGGCAAACTGGTGGATTCATGTTGGACGCCATGGCTGGTGTTGATATTGCGCTGTGGGACCTTGCCGGAAAACTTCATGGCATGTCCGTTTCGCGATTGATTGCCGGCGATGCGGCGAAGCAAACTGTTCCCGCATATTTGAGCGGACTGACTGGGGCCACGTTGAACGACAAGTTGGAATTTGCCGCGAAGCACTATAGCGCGGGGTTCCGTCTATTCAAACTCTTTCACGATAACGACGTGGCTTCACTGTTGGAACTGATGGACGCTCTTCGGGCCAAATTGGGGCCCGATGCGCAATTCGCGGTGGATGCGCTTTGGCGATTGGATTGGCATGCCGCTTGTGCGTTTGATCGCGAATTGGAAACGCGGAATGCGTATTGGTTTGAAGCTCCGCTGATGCCTGAAGATGCCGTTGCCCACAAAGATTTGAATGATTTCACCAGAACGCCGCTGGCCCTGGGGGAATCCTACAGAACCACTTTTGAAATGGAACCGTTCTTTGAGCGTGGTGCCTTCAAATTTCTACAGCCCGATTTAGGTCGTACGGGCATTACCGGGGGCTTACGCTTGGCGGCCCGGGCGGCTGAACTGGGCATGGAAGTGGTGCCGCATGTGAGCATTGCTATGGCACCCCAAATTGCAGCAGCACTGCATTTCGCCGCTGCTGCGCCTGCTTGTCGTATTTGTGAATACAACCCGGCTGTGGTGGAAATTGCCAACCGTTATTCGTCACAAGCAATTGCAGTGGAGGGAGCGAATTACAGGCTGACGGACGCACCTGGGCTTGGAGTCACTGTGAATGAGGAAGCTCTTCGTAAAGACATAGTGAGATAATAAGCGGTTATGCCAGTGCGGTTAAAAGATATTGCTGTTGAGCTTGGTGTTTCGGTGGTGACCGTCTCCAAAGTGCTGCGAAACCATAGCGACATTAGCTTGGAAACTCGCAATCGCGTGTTGGAGCGGATGAAGCAGTTGAACTACCGCCCCAATCTTGCTGCACGAGCTTTGGTTACCGGCAAGACCAACATGATTGGTTTTGTGGTTCCCGATTTGTTGCATCCATTCTTTGCCGAAGTGGCCAAAGGGCTAACCAAGATCCTTCGCAAAAGAGGCTACTGTCTGGTGATTGCTTCTTCAGAAGAAGATCCGGAATTGGAAAAGCAGGAAATTGAACATCTACTTGCCAGACGCGTGGATGCGTTGATTGTAGCTTCCACCCAGCTCAACGCAAATAGTTTCGCCCAGGCAGAAGAACAGAAAACTCCATTCGTTTTGATTGATCGTTTTTTTGAAGGACTTTCGGCAAATTTTATTGGAGTGGATGACGAAAAGGCTGGCTACCTGGCTACTCGACATTTGATTGAACAAGGTTGCAAGCGGATCGCCCATATTCGAGGTCCACAGGGCAGTTCCGCATTGGGCCGTGAAATGGGGTATCGTCACGCAGTGAAGGAAGCTGGTCAGGAAGAGATTGTGGTGGCTAGCGCATCCATGGATGACCAAGCCGACGCCCGCGGCTATGATGCCATGAATACTTTGCTGGAACTTTCGCCGCGTCCCGATGGGGTGTTCTGCTTCAATGACCCCAATGCGATTGGAGCTTTGACAGCGTTGCTGGATGCCGGGGTGAAGGTGCCAGAAGAAATTGCAGTAATCGGCGTGGGAAATCTTCACTATGCCGGATTGCTTCGCGTCCCATTGAGCAGTGTGGATCAGGATAGTTCAGCACTAGGTGAAGAGGCTGCCAAAATGGCTCTTCGGTTGATAGAAGGTAAGATCACTTCACGGCCAAAAAAAGTTCTATTGGAACCGAAATTGGTTATCCGCACTTCAACTTTGCGGAATGCCCAGAAGTAGTGCATCGCTGTTTTCCAGACGACCGCTAGGCCAAGTGCGGTTCATCATGGTTCCAATCACGTGTTGCACAGCTTCCAGTAGCGCGGGGTCATTCGTGCTGGCTACTGTTTTCAAATTACGATCCACTTCAGCAACTGATCTCATACCGACGAGCGTAGACGCAACAGGCAGGTAGTCCAGTGCAAAGCGCAAGGCAACTTCGGGAAGCGAACCACCAAGTTTTTGGCAATATTCAAACGCATCGTGGCTCACTTTCTTTAATGCCTGCGGGGCTGGGTGCCAATCTGGTGCACCCGATTTGGTGAGCATCCCCATGTGCAAGGGTGAGGCGTTGATTAAGCCAACATTCAATTTCTTTGCCACCGGAGTCAAGTAGCGGTCCAGGTCCTGAATCATCAAATTATAGCGGCAGTAGGAAAGAACAACATCGAGCAGTTTTGTTTCTACAGCTTGCTTCAACACACCTAATGGCAGGCCCGATACGCCAATGTAGCGTGTCTTACCCTGTTGCTGGATTTTGCGAAGTGCAGGAATCGTTTCTTCCAGAATTTGTTGCATGTCGCCGAATTCAATATCGTGCGCCAACAGGATATCCACGTGGTCCGTGCGCAGACGGGTTAGAGATTCATCAATGCTATGGTGCAGGCGAGCAGCAGAGAAATCGAAATTATCTAAACCATAACGACCGCACTTTGTCATCAACACAACTTCGTTACGATGACCTTCCAGTGCTGCACCAAGCCGTTCTTCAGCCAGCGTCAAGCCGTAATAAGGAGAGACGTCAAAGAAGTTGATGCCCTGATGAATAGCATGGTGAACGGCCCGTGTAGCGTCCTCAGGATTTGTTTCTCCATATGCGTTACCTAAAGGGGCGGCCCCAAATCCGAGAATCGAAACTCTTAAATCCGTACTGCCAATTTCGCGATATTCCATCGTTGCCATTCAACCAAGCGGGAATTTACATAATCGCATAGTTGCGGTCTATCCATCACTCGCGACACAATAGCGGCCATGCAATCACGTCGCGATTTTGCCCGATCCGTGGGCCTTGGTGCCGCAACACTCCCCGCTTTATTTGGTGCTTCAGAAAAGCCGAATATCGTATATATACTGGCCGACGATCTTGGATGGGGAGATCTTTCCTGCTACAACCCAAAGACCCAAGTGCCCATGCCCAATGCCGCACGGCTTGCCAGCGAAGGGATGAGGTTCAACGATATGCACTCGCCTTCAGCGGTTTGCACTCCTACGCGCTATGGCATTCTCACTGGTCGCTATTGCTGGCGAAGTCGATTGAAAAGTGGCGTGCTGCAAGGCTATTCTCCCAACTTGATTGAGCCAGGAAGAATGACCGTCGCCACGTTGCTTAAAGATCAAGGCTACACAACGGGCTGCATTGGGAAATGGCATCTGGGATTGGGTAAGGAGGATAAGACAGATTACTCTAAGCCTTTGCATCCTTGTCCGAACGACCATGGATTCGATTATTTTTACGGCATCCCCGCTTCACTTGATATGGCTCCGTATCTGTTCGTAGAGAATGACCGGGCTACCGAACAACCTTCTGCGGAAACTGCTGGCTTAAACGAACCACGCGGTGTTTTCTGGCGTGCTGGTGCCATTGGTCCCAACTTCAAAATGGAACAGACGTTGCCCACCATCACCAGCAAAGCTGTGGATTTCATCAACACTCGCTCGCGTGGTGAAAAGCCATATTTTCTTTACCTGCCACTTACAGGTCCGCATACTCCATGGCTTCCCCTGCCTCAGTTTCAAGGGAAATCGAAGGCAGGAATCTATGGGGATTTTGTGGTTCAAGTGGATAACATTCTGGGTCAGATTTTGCGCGCAGTGGAACAATCTGGAAAGGCGAAAAATACGTTGTTGATTTTCACGAGTGACAATGGCGCGCACTGGACTCCTGAAGATAAGGAGAAATTTCCGAAGCATCGAGCGAACGCTGATTGGCGTGGTCAGAAAGCGGATATCCACGATGCCGGGCATCGAATTCCCTTTCTGGTACGATGGCCCGGCAAAGTGAAACCGAATTCCATAAGTGATGAAACATGTTGTCTGACAGACTTCATGGCGACGATTGCCGATCTGCATTCGGTTACCTTACCGCGTGATGCTGGCGAAGACAGCTTTTCGTTATTGCCTGCCATGCGCGGGGGCAAAACCACACGGCCCGCAGTGGTCCATCATTCGTCAGAAGGCCTATTCGCCATTCGACAAGGCGAGTGGAAGCTGATTGTTGGCAGAGGGTCTGGCGGATTTACGCTACCAAAGAAAATTGAACCCAAGCCCGGTGAAGCGGAAGGGGAACTGTATCATTTGATCAAAGATCCAACAGAAGCCGACAATCTTTATTTGAAACATCCCCAGGTTGTGAAGCGGCTTACCGATTTATTAAATCAATATAAAAGCGAAGGGCGCAGCAGAAGTTAGACAGGTATCCGGTACAACCAGGCGTCGCCCAGCCATCCGCTTTCAAGTGCGAATAGTCGTGTCATGTGGATAGCAATGCCGCCGGTTTTACGATCTTGTCGGGCATAGAAATTGGAGAGCGACAGGATTGGGTCGTCCTCGGCCTGCTTGTCATCCACTACTCGAATGCTGCTTCGAATCAGCAAGCCGGTATCTTGATCCACCTCTCCAATGACGAATGGATATCGAGGACGATTGCCGCGCGGATTCACCGGAGTAATGTTTCCGGCCCAATAAATACGGCCATTTGAATGAGGTATGAGTTGCGAGCAGGCACTGGGAGAAAAGAATGGCCCCCCATCGTTGTAAGTCCAGGGTGCAGGCTTAGACCAATTCCAGCCGCCATCGTTTGAGTAAGAAATCCAACGGTAACTGGGGAGATTTGGTTTCTTGTCGTTGGACCCACGCAGGATGCATATCCACTTGCCATTGGCCATCCGCGCAAGCGTCGGTTCGTCCATGCCACGGGTGGCACGTTCAGGGTCGGCCTTAATGCGATCTCCGGTTTCCCATTCCAATTGATTACCCTTCCAACGGCCGTGCAGAATGGCTGCGTCGTGAAACGTATACGCGCCAGCGGGGTTGTAGAGTTTTCCATCGGGACCAAGCGGGGCAACGCTGGTTGGCAACAGAATAGAGCCGTCGGGCGCACTTACAGGCGTGCAGGTGCTATCGCCCAGCATGACTGAATTCTTGCCACGGTAAACTTCAGGAAGCGGATGGTCGACATTGTATTCAGCACCTTTGTGAATCACTTGTTGGGTTCTGCCACCGTTGACAGAATAGAAAATATTCCATTGCCGCATGCCTTCCAGCGGATCATCGCTGGGCAACACGCCTTCGACCCAAAAAGTAATAAAACGACCAGTGCGCTGATCCATCCATCCTGGCCGAAGATGTTTGCGCCACATTCCAGTAGCGCGTTTTTCACCGGTGATTACTTTTTGCGATGCACTCCAGGTGGCTCCGTAGTCGTTTGAATGACGGGTATAAGCGATGTCGATGGTGTCCGAGCGGCTCCAATGTTGTTCCACCGAAGTCATCGCGCCGCCAGCCTTTTGGGTGTAATGGGCAATGCCCATCACCGCTGTACCCTTGCCAGGGGAGCGCAAAAAGACTTCTTTGGTTATGTCGCGAGTCTGGGCGACGGCGGAAACTGCGCTACTTAAAAAAAGTCGTCGATTCATGTTCAAAGGCCAGATGCAAACTTGTGATCATACTTGCCCAGCAGCGGGCCTTCCAAACTCATCGTAAGAAACACATGGTCTGCCAGGCCTAACAGTGCATATAAGTTTTTGGTGCGTTCAAACGCAGCAGGCATGCGACCATAAAAAGTCAACCGTCTGGGTGCCAGTAGAGCAGCGGCTTCGGTGATGTCAGTGTGCCGAAGTACGTTCAAAAAAATGGGACCTTCCACATGTGAGGATGGGGGATCCAATAGTGTCACCTGTTCAATGCGCGGATCAAGCAGAGCAGCGTAAAGGCCAATGGCACCCGCTACGCCACGACCAAGAATCATGATTCTTAGTGGGTCAACATTCGGTTGCTGGCGCAGTACGGCGATGGCACTCAGCACGTCTGTTAATCGCATGGAGTCAATTGTCAGACCTGTGTGCATCGCGTTGCGCAGTGTGTCCTTGGCGAAACTTTTGGGCCAACCAATCTCACCGATGCCGCGTGGATACACAACAAATTGAATGGCCTTGGTTCGCGCGCTGACACCGTAGAATAAGGCCTGCACAGCTTGCGGGTCATCGCCATCGCTGGCAATATATAACAGTGCGGCCGCTATTCCCGAAGCTTGGGCTGGGCTGCGCATCAATCCGCGCAGCAGAATGCCTGGTTCCGATTGCCATTGCAGAACATCAAACCCATTGGTTTTCCCTTGGACTTTCCATTGCGGTGCGGTGGATGGTGCGTTCACATTGGCAAATACTTTCTCACGCAGTGTTGGCAGCAATTGCGCTGCACGCGCTTGCCACTCTGATGCAGATCGGTAGGTTTTTACTGCGGGTGTAGTGAAGGTTTCATGAACCCTGAAGTTCATCGCATCGGCAGGAACATTGCCTGCGAACACGTCCAATTGGTCTTCTGGCGCATCGGAATAGTCCATGTTCAAATTACGATTCTCTTTTTGGAGAAACTGTTTGTCGAAAAAACGAATGACCTTTTCACGGAGGAATGTGGAGTCTTCGTGGCCCGTATCAACCACCACATTAGAGAAGAATTCCTGCTTGCCATATCCGTTGTACAAAGAACTTATACGATGTTCAAAGTCTTCGTAACCGGCCACTGGAAACAGGTCATCTTTCCTTCCATGGGCCATTAACAAAGGCCTTGGGACAATGAGTGCGCCTTGATGCATCATGTCGTGCATGTAGCTGTTGATGGCAAACATACAATCACAATGCAGCCGCTGCGTATTGTTTTTAACGTTCGCCTCATAGGTGCTGATGCCCATTACGGGAGCCACTGCTTGCACCCGTTGATCCACTGCGGCTGTGAACCAACTCATGGCCGCACCGCCGGATCGACCAGTCATCCCAATGCGCGTCTTATCAACCTCAGGCCGCGTTTCCAGATAGTCAATGGCACGCATGGCGTTCCACACTTCCACGCCGGCTGGCGTGTATCCGCGCGCATACCAATCAGGCATTTCCTGCCAGCCAACGCCATGATGCAATGCAAATGTTTCAGAGATCTGAATGGAATCAAGAATGATGGCCATATAGCCATTTTTGGCAAACGAAATACCATGACGCTGATAGATGGTCTTATCCCCGCGGGGCGAATAGGCGTGACCACAAACATAGACAATGGCTGGTAGCTTTCCTTTATGTTTCTTGGGGAGATACAGATTACCGGTGACATAAATCTTGGGCATGCTTTCAAACACAATTTTCTCAACGGTGTAATCGCCCTTGTCCAAAGTGCCTGTAATGCGTACGTTCAAAGGTGTTCGTGCAGGCCAAGGCAACAGTCCCAGCATGTCGCGCATTTCTTCCAAGCGCTTGGCACGCACTGGTTCCCACGTTTGTGGAGATGCTAATTCGGTGACCGCTTTTTTCGTGATGACCGATGCCCGGTTGACCAAATACTGAGTTACCGCCTGTTTACTTTCGAGCATGCGCTGAAAGGCCTCTTGATCCGGTTGAGCTGAAAGTGGGATTGCCAGCAGAATAGAGAAAGCACGCATGAAGCGGATTATGTCACGAATCGCGAACTTGATTGCCGACCCTGGCAACGAATAATCTTCGGTGTCACTTATTTTTCGTAAAAGCATTATGATGGAATCCATGCCTATTGCCAGTCGTCTAGCAGTTCCGTTCGCCTTGTGCGCCAGCTTGCTCTTGCCCTTAATCGTCACGGCCAAGCCCGCCAAGGGTAAGTTTCTGATGTACGTGGGGACGTACACCAAAGATAAAAGTAAGGGCATTTATGCCTACCAGTTCGACGCCGCTACGGGTGATGTGAAAGAGCTGGGTCTGGCCGCTGAGGTGGATAATCCTTCGTTTGTGGCCATTCATCCGAACGGCAGAAATTTGTATGCCGTCAGCGAAAGTTCTTCAATTGCTGCGAAGCGAGATGGGTTCGTTACTGCATACACAATTGACAAGCAATCTGGCAAGTTGACCAAGGTAAACGACGTGCTTTCCGGTGGTGGTGGGCCTTGTCATCTGGTAGTGGATAAGACCGGTAAGACTTTGCTTGTGGCGAACTATGGCACGGGAAGCGTTGCGTCGTTCCCCATCAATGCCGATGGCTCCTTGAAGCCCGCAGCCACCATTGATCAACATATAGGATCGAGTGTGGATAAGCAGCGGCAAGCGGGTCCGCACGCTCATTCAGTAAATTTATCGAAGGACAACCGTTTTCTGATTGTGGGTGATTTGGGGCTGGATCAGGTGATGGTCTACAAGCTGAATGCCATGAATGGAACCATTGCAGCGAATGATCCGCCCTTCACCAAAATGGCCCCTGGCAGTGGTCCGCGCCACTTCAGCTTTCATCCATCGGGAAAGTATGGCTATGTGATCAATGAAATGGCGTTGACCGTTACGGCCTTCCAGTGGAACGCCAAACTAGGCACGCTGAAGGAAATTCAAACTATTTCTACCTTGCCAAAGGATGCGGACCGAACAGGTGCATCTACGGCGGAGGTGCTGGTGCATCCATCGGGTAAGTGGTTGTATGGATCAAACCGCGGACACAATACCATTGTGCTATTCAACATTAATCAGATGGACGGTACGTTAACCGCCGTCGATCACACCTCAACACAAGGCAAGGTTCCACGTAACTTTCGCATTGATCCGACGGGAAATTATCTGTTTGCTGCGAATCAGAATTCTGACAATATTGTGATGTTCCGTATTGACCAGACCAACGGCAAGCTGACGCCCATGGGCAAGCAACTGGAAGTGGGCGCGCCTGTTTCCATCCGCTTTCTTGCTTTGAAATAACGTGCTCCGGTTAATTAAAGCAATGGCAATGGGGGCGCAATTGTTCCTCATCGAAAGTACACCAGTTGGTTCAGGTATGAGAGCCTCCAATTCGCTTGCCATAGCCACGAAGAAGAGGGCGAATGCTTCAAGGTAAAGTGATTTTGATTACCGGTGCAGGTCGGGGGATCGGACGCGAAACTGCGATTCGATTGGCGCAAGCCGGGGCCAGCATCGTACTGGTATCACGCAGTGCGGATGAGTTGGCCCAGACTGCGGCTGTTATTGAAACCCACGGTGGACAGTCGCTTGTGATTGTGGCCGATGTTACGGAAGATGGTTGCGCGCATCGAGTAATGGATCAAGTGCGGGGCAAGTTTGGACGGCTGGACATACTGGTGAACAATGCTGGTGTGGCGGGACCTGTTGGGCCAGTTGCCGATACGGACATGGAAGCGTGGTGGCGTTGCTTGGAAGTGAATCTGCGGGCACCTGTTATGTTCGCTCAAGCCGCACTGGCGTTGATGACGGAAGGAAGAATCATCAACGTGGCAAGCGGCGCGGGCACATTTGCGATTCCTTATTTTTCGGCATACGTTACCAGCAAGTGCGCCTTAATTCGATTCTCTGAGGTATTGGCGAAAGAAGTGGAGCATCGGGGCATTAAAGTATTTGCCATCGAACCCGGCACAGTTCGCACGTCACTTGCTACGAATACCATGCAATCGAGCGATGCGAAAAAATGGATTCCATGGCTGGAAGACATCTTTACCCAAGGACGCGATGTTCCAGCGTCCCAAGCCGCAGAGTTTATATTCCAACTTGCGTCAGGACAAATGGATGAAATGAGCGGGAGATTCTGCGTGGTAGACGGACGCTCCGGGACGTTGCAGTTTGTGGAAAGCGCAGTCTAATTCACGGCAGCAGCAATCGCCATTTCTACGAAGGCATTCTTTTCATCGCTGCCACCTTCGCGATGGATCATGAAAATGCCGATCATGTCGCGCTTGGGGTCAATGAAATAGTACGTGCCAAAGCGTCCACCGTGACCGTAGGTGCCAATGGACATCAGTTGTGATTCGCCTGCAGCATCTTTCACGACTGAAACTCCTAGACCCCATCCGTACCCAGGACCACTGGTCTTCAGATCCGCAGTGTGATTTGTTGTGATTAGGTCGACCGATGCCTTCGACAGCAAGCGTACGCCCTGATATTGACCCCCGTTGAGCATCAGTTGATACAGCGGAAAAAGATCACTGACGGTGGAATACAAACCGCCCTCTGGTAGCGGATACTTGGCGTTTTCACGAAATTTCATGGCACCTTCGCCCAACGGGTCCGATGTATACTTCAACGTCTTGCCATCTTTCAGGATGTAGGCCGTGGGCATGCGGTTAAACTTTTCTTTGGGAGGATAGATAAACGTGTCGTTCATTCCCAATGGCTTGAAAATCTTCGTCTCCAGATATTTTTCAAAGGGCATGCCGGAAAGCACTTCAATGATTCGACCGAGTGCGGCCACACCCATGTTGCTGTAGGACCATTTGGTTCCCGGCTGAAATAGTAGCGGTTGCTGCGAGGCCACAAGGATCACTTCAGCCAATGTCTTGTGAAGCGCTCCATGCAACTCCCCAATACCAGGCGGGGGATTTTGTATCATGCCGGAAGTGTGCGTCATCAAGTCACGAATCTGCACGGGTCGAATGGGCTTCACCAAGGTGATGGATTTGTCTGCATTTACTTCTCCCACAGATTGGCCTCGAAATTCTGGCAAATATTTTTCCACTGGATCTGAAATGGCAAGCAAGCCTTCCTCGGCCAGCATTAGGATGGCCATAGCAACCACGGGTTTGGTCATGGAGTGAAGTTGAAAAATAGCATCGGTGCGCATGGGTTGCTTGGTTTCCATGTCGGTATAACCCACGGCGTCAATCGATGCAACTTGTCCATGTCGCGCAATCAATGTTACGAAACCAGCAGCGGTTCCCTTATCCACAAAAGCCTTCAGCCTTACTGGAATCTTAGCCAGACGGTCTGCGTCAAGGCCAGTCTTCACAGGGTCTTTCACGATTACAACAGGGGAGGCAGCCGTAAGAATCGAGGCAAGGCAAATGGTAAAAACAACATTTCGCATGGGTCTTATTCTATAACTTCTATAGCTGAAAATGACCGCCCTAGGTCATTTGACGCAGTGCGCGACATTACCCAACTAGTGATTTTATGCAAAAGCTCAATGAATCAGTGATTTGCCTTTGGCCTTCCAGTTGCAACCAATAAGCATGTGAAAGCCAATCAATTGAAACCACTTTTCCTTGCAGGCATTGCCGTCATAATCTTTGCAACTGCACTTCCATTGAGCGCCGATGTTGCCGCCGGGAAAGCTGCTTTCGACAAGTCCTGCAAATCTTGTCATGGTGCAGATGGCAAAGGAAACGCCGCTATCGCGAAAATGATGAAGGCTGAACTTCGGCCATTAGGGTCGAAAGAAGTGCAAGCGAAGACCGACGCGGAGTTATCCAAAGACATTACTGAAGGCACGGGCAAGATGAAAGGGATTAAGAGCCTTGCCGCCCGCGATGTTAAATCAGTTATTGAATTCGTCAGGACTTTGAAGAATTAAGTTGTGAGCGAACATCCCATGCCCGACCCGGCAAACGGATCCGATCAAAAAGGATGGGCCGTACGCATTTTGCCCATCCTCCTTTTTTCTGATAATTGGCTGAGCCGCGCCGGAATATTCCTGGTCACCAGCGCCACCGTTTTTTGGCTTTGGATGTTTGGCATAGGGTCGTCTGCTGGCGGCTATATAGGAATTATTCAGTTCGTTCTTCTGCCCGCAATTTTCTTTTTAGGCCTTGGGTTGATCCCCGCTGGTGTTGCCCTGGACCGTCGAAAGCATGGCACCTCTGCTGTCACCACATTCTCCTGGAAAAGTGAGGCGGCAAAAAAGTTGTTGATCTTCGTTGGCACTGCAACAGTGTTGAACGTACTGCTGGGGGCCACTTTCAGCTATCGTGCCGTCACCTATATGGAAGGAAATGAATTCTGCGGAACGGCTTGCCACAGCGTGATGAGCCCGGAGTTCACTGCCTACAAAGCCACGGCCTCACATTCGAAAGTGGAATGCGTTGCTTGTCACGTGGGGAATGGTGCGGCGAATTTCGTTGAAGCCAAATTGAACGGCACACGTCAACTATTTCTGATCCTAACGGGCGGCTACCAGCGCCCCATTCCTCCTCCTATTGACCGCATGCATGCGGCAAAAGATACTTGCGGCAATTGTCATTCTGAGATGGCTGAATCCCCCGGAAAGTTGAAAATCAAATCGAAGTTCACCGACGAAGGCCAACTTACAAAAACTGCTTTGGTTATGAAGGTTGGTGGTGCGAAATCAGGGAAAGGGATTCATGGGGCGCATCTTGGAACTGGCGTAAGCATTAGTTATGCTGCGGCAACGGCGGATCGTTCTACGTTTGCCTGGGTGTCTTCAACCAAGGGTGGGGCAACCGTTGAGTACTTTGCCCCAGGTAAAAATAAAGATGGCATTGCGGGCATGAAGCAGCGGGAAATGTCTTGCCTTGATTGTCACAACAGGCCAAGTCATCAATTTGAATTGCCTGCTGCGGCAGTAGACAAAGCCATGCTGGAAGGCGGCATTCCTACATCGCTTCCACGAATTAAAAAAGTAGCAGTGGACCTTCTCGCTAAGCAGTATAGCGCGCCTGAAAAAGCAATCGCCGCCGCCTTGCAAGCCCATTATAAGCAGCCAGTAGAACTTGCCGCCAAGACGTTGGCTGCTATTTATACTCGCAACGTTTATCCGCAAATGAACATCACATGGGGCACTTATCCGAACCATATTGGGCACACTGATTCACCAGGATGCTTCCGTTGCCATGGTTCCGATTTGACAGCTTCTAATGGCAACCAGATTGCACAGGATTGCAGTAGTTGCCATCAGGTTCTGGCCGTAGATGAGGCAGCACCAAAAATTCTGGAAGATCTTGGTACAGGACAGTGACACAATGACCACACGACTTGGTTTCTTCTTTATCGCGATAGTTGCTGTCTTTGGCGGTGCCTTTGCGGCGAACCGTAAGCATGAATTCACACGTCGCGAAAAAGCCTTTTTTGCCGATGTGAAGACGCTGAGTTTTGTGCGTCCAGGTCTTGTTCTGAAAATCACTACCGCTTCCGTAGCGGCTGACGGCACCATCAAAGCCACCGTTCGAATCACTGATCCTAAAGGCGTGCCGCTGGATCGCGATGGCATCATCACCCCTGGCCCGGTGGCGCTCAGTTTCATTGCAGCCTACATTCCCAAAGGCCAAACGCAATATGTCTCCTATACGACGCGCACTCAAGTAAGCAACATCACCAAAGTATCGGCCATTCAAGGTGCCGCGGATACCGGCGGTGTTTTTACCAAAACAGATGATGGTCAATACCTTTATACCTTTCGTACCAGGATGCCGACGGGTTTTGAAGCAGATTCCACTCACACGATTGGTGTGTATTCTTCGCGCAACCTTATAGAGTTCGACCTGGGCACCAACTATGCCAGTGCCACCTTCGACTTTGTCCCTTCGGGAGCCAAAGTAACCGTCGTTCGCGATGTAATTAAAACGGCCACCTGCAACAGTTGTCATGGCGAAATCAATGCTCACGGTGGCGCGCGTCGTGGCATTGAGATGTGCGTCCTATGCCATAATCCGCAGTCCATTGATCCCGATACAGGGAACACCATTGACCTGGCCGTGATGGCCCACAAGATTCATGCTGGTGCCGATCTTCCCAGTGTGAAAGCTGGCGGCAAGTACCAAATCATTGGTTTTAACAACACAGTTGTGGATTATTCCACAGTCGGATTTCCCGCTGACATTCGCAATTGCACCGTCTGCCACATTCAAACCGGCGTGAATGCAGGCACCAATGCCATGCAGCTCTATAACCCAAACAAGGCTGCTTGCGGTTCCTGTCATGACGATATTGAATTCACTTCGGGTAAGACTCACTTGGCTGTGGTGGATGGCCAATGTGGACGATGCCATATTCCAGATGGCAAAGAATTCGATCTATCTGTGAAGGGTTCGCACACAATCCCCGAATTTTCAGAGCAGCTTCCTGGTACCCAGTTACAGATTCTTGACGTGAAGGACGGCGTGGCCGGCAAGAAGCCTACAATCACGTTTGCAGTCAAAGACGCCAAGGGCAATCCCATTAAACCTGCCGACATGACTTCGTTGAATTTGATCTTAGGCGGCAATACCAAGGATTACACCAACTACGTCAGTGAAACCATCCGAACCGCAATTATGGGAGCCGACGGGCGCGCCAACTATACATTCCTCGCAAGCATTCCCGATACCGCCAAAGGTTCCTTTTCTCTGCTGATGACTGGCTACCGAACCATCAAAGTTGCCAAGCGAGACAGTACTACCGTCGACGCCCGGGACGCCGGTATCAATGTACTTCGCACGTTTTCCATTGACAATTCGCCCGTTGTTGCGCGACGCAAAGTTGTGGATACAGCCAAGTGCAACGCCTGCCATTTTCAATTGGCACCGCATGGTCGCACGCGAAATCAAGTAGAAGGTTGCGTCATTTGCCATAACCCCACCGGTACCGATGCTGCTCGTCGCACCGCGGCACAATTGCCAGCGGAAGGGATTGACTTCGGCATGATGGTCCACAGAATTCATGCTGGCAAACGACAGATCCGCGACTACTCATTTGCTGGGTTCGGCGGCATTGTGAACTTCAACGACGTGGGCTTCCCCAACGATTTAACGAACTGTTCTGCCTGCCATGTCAACGGTTCGGAAAATCTCCCGATTCCCGATACGAATTTGAACGTCGCCGATCCTGCCGGTTGGATTCCTGAGACCGGACCCGCTGCTGCCGTGTGTTCCGGCTGCCATGTCTCAAAAAGCGCCGCTTCGCACTTCCTGCTAAATACCTCAACACTTGGCGAAAGCTGCGCCGTTTGTCATGGGGTCAATGGAGACTTTTCGGTGAGCAAGGTGCATGCAAAGTGAAGCTGGTGAAAGCGATTGCACTCTTCCTGATGGCGATTGGGGCGAAGGCAGCCACTGATCCCAAGTGGGAAACTTGCGCCCCTTGCCATGGTGATTTGGTTACAGCGTTCTCTCGTAACCAACACGCCACGGCAAAGAATGGATGCGATTCCTGTCATAGTAATGCAGCGAAACATGTTGAGACTGCTGATCCGGCATTGGTCGGAAATCCAAAGAAAGCTTCGCCAAAAGCGGGTGAAGCAACTTGCTTGGCCTGCCATAAGAATCATCCATCGCAAGTGGGGCAAGTGCGCTCAGGTCACGGTCGCGGACAGGTTGCC
>JAYWBH010000352.1:0-1688 GCA_043781815.1 Bryobacterales bacterium
GGCTGGCGTACGTCGAAGAATCCTACAGGCATCGACAAGAAAAAGCTGGACGAGACTTTCGATTATGTTCAGAAGACCAGCCAACACGGCGGCCTGCTGGTGGTTCATCACGGAACTCTGGTGTATGAACGCTACTTTGGGCGGGGCAATCGCGAGGCACTTCCAGAACTGGCATCCTGCGGAAAAGCGTTCACTAGTATGGCGGTTGGCATTCTTCTCAAAGATAAGGCAGAGCTGATTCCCAATGGCTTGGACGAAAAAGTATTCACTGCAAAATATTTGGGCAACGAAGTTCTGCCATTAGACGACCCGCGCAAAGCGGCAATTTCGTTGGGCCAGTTGCTTTCCATGTCTGCCGGAATCCGTGGCACCAATCCGGTGTACGTGAAAGGTGTTAGACAGACATGGGAAAATCCCACAGAAGACAACGGCCCCTATTCCACAACCGATGGCTTCGCGCTGAAGCAATCCCTGTGGTGCGCCCCTGGCGATTGTTATTCCTACGCCACGTCTTCCAGCCATCTACCGGCAATGATTGTGCGTAAGTTGACTGGAATGGAGATGGAAGATTACATGCGCCTGCGTCTTACCGGACCAATGGGATTCGGAACCTGGGGTTATGCCATGTACCGACCCAAATTGAAAGGCGGCATTGACGCCGATGGCCGCATGTTTCACACTCCCGGTGGCGGAAGCATCGCCGTCCGCGCTACCGATATGTTGCGCTTTGGGTATATGTTATTGCACGGTGGCAAATGGGAAGGCAAACAGATTGTGCCGGAAGATTTCGTGAAACTGTGCGGTCGCATGGTGAAGTACAACCCTCATTACAATCACAGTTTTAATTTCAATGTGAACGAGCAAGGACAGTATGCGAATGTCCCGCGCGATGCATTTTGGAAAGGCGGATCAGGCGGGTACGCCATCTACGTGGTGCCTTCGCTAGACTTGGTGATTTATAAAATGGGCGGAACTGAAGGCCAGTATGATCCAGCACTGACCCGGTTGCCAGTAAAGTATACCTACGACGGGTCTCGTGCTGATTGGAAGGCTGGCGATCCCAAGTCAATTGGGGATTCCACCGGAAAGACATTGCAAATGGTAGTTGCCGCAATTTCTATGTAATCATCTGGAAGCATTGTTGGATGCATTGCTGGTCAGCTTCCCGCCACCAATCAACGTGCCTTTAGCCGTGGCTCTGCCGCCACAACCGCTGGCGCAACAGCCTTACTGGACTTCTTGTTGTAGTTCCTATTCTCCTTGGCATTGCGCCTGATTCTGACGTTTCAGTTTCCACTTGTTTCCAGCGAAAATCAAGCATTTTCTAGCCCTTGAGCGACATAGTATTGGATGCGAAGGAGTATCCAATACCGAGCCGTGACCGCGAGGGAGCGGTGTTTGGCGCAACTGCAATGCCGATCCAAGCGGACTCCAATTCGTCGCGAACGTGAAACCGCAAACACCGCTCCCTCGCGGTCACGGCTCGGTTTAGCGTATCACTACGCTCGAATTTCCCGAATCTATCACTTACACCCGGCATCGCTACGCATAAATCGTCATATATAATCAGAAGGACCAGATTGCATGAGGAGGGCTTGGAATGTATCGGTGCGCTTGGATTCCTTGTTGGATTCCCATTTGTTTCTTCGCCATATTTTCATCCTCTGCCGCACAGCAGGATCGCGCCC
>JAYWBH010000353.1:0-5444 GCA_043781815.1 Bryobacterales bacterium
CGTGCGCCCATTCATGGGCATTACGGAAATTTGATCCTGAGTGATGACTTGGCCAACAGAAGCGGAATTTGTCTGCAACATGGCGGCGTCGGATGTGACTGTGATGGCTTCCGTCTGACTGCCGATTTGCAGTTTCACATCAATCATCAGGCGTTGGTTGGCACCAACGATGATACCGTCTTGAATGTACTTTTTAAATCCGGGATGATCCGTTTTTAATGTGTAGGGTCCGGGCGGTAGAAACGGCAGCGAATACTCACCTTCTGCGCCAGAGCTTGTTTCAAAACGAGCGCCCGTATTCGATTCCACTGCGTTGATCTGAACACCGGGTATGGCCGCACCCGTAGGGTCTGTTATGCGACCGGAAATTGTGGAACGAAATTCCTGAGCAAAACTTGCGCTCAGCAGCATTGTTGAAAGGAACAGAATTCTAAGCATCTTCAATGGACTCCCCGAACAGATTAAATCTTATCCAGATCATATCAGAGAAAATCGATTGTGCCCCATCCTCCTTGCAGCAGCGGTGTACTATGAGGCATGGAAAATCGCACTGAACCGAAAACTGTTGGGCAATGGATTCGTTATGTCGCTTTTGCGGCAATTGCCATTTGGCTTGTGATTTGGATGTTACGGATATCGGGCATTAACGTGCTCTGACTTTAGGCAGCCCGTTGAATCGCGATTTGAAAGTAGAACACCAGCAGGCCAAGGGAAAATCATGTCTTTCGGAATTTACATTGTTGGCTTTTTGATATTTATTGGTGGACTTGTATATGCTGCCAATCTACTGCATATCCCGCAGCAATGGATTGCAGTGGGGACAGTGATTCTTTTGGGCTTGGCAATCATGACCGGCGTCCAAAATACCAGGGGAAAAGATCCGTCATGAACGAATGCGTCGACAAGTGAAAGGGGCGTGAATCCATTGGATTCTCACGCCCCATCACCATCACTCAAAACTCAAGTCAGCTTAGAAATCGTACCTCAGCAGGAACTGCATCTGCCGCGGACTATTCAATGTCGATGAATACTTGCCGAAGGAACCGGTGTTCCCAAGATCAAGCGTAAGACTGTTCACGTCGAAACGAACTGTATTGGTTATGTTGAACGTTTCCCACCGGAGTTGCAACGAATGCTTTTCGCTGTAAGGCATCACGAACTTTTTGCCTAATCCTGTGTTCACCGCAAGCCCACCATCACCCCTAAGAACATTGCGCTGGCCGGTTTGACCGGGAAGCGTAAAGTCGTAGACGGCCAAAGCGGACGCAGGATTCGCGAACAAATTTGGACCACTCTTCCCGGCAACTGCTGGAGCATTCTTGGTGGTAGCCGTCGCAGGTTGTGGACCAGAAGGGGTGGCGAAGCCGGTGATGTTCCAGTTGGTGGGCCAGTTGCGACCGTTGCCTACGGATGCGGGCAGTCCCGAGGATTGCTGATAGGTTGCAGAAAGCTGCCATCCGCCCAGTATTGCGTTCACAAATCCACCAGCATTGGTAAGGAACTTCTTATTTCTGCCCACTGGTAGTTCGTAAATTAAAAAGCCATTTACGGCATGCCGAACGTCGTAATCGGAAACCGCGCGAAGCTGGCTGGTATTCCAGGTATTCACTAGAAACCCGCCGAACGCCCCAACCCGTTCCGCACGCGAAGCCAAATCAATGGACTTTGCAAGCGAGTAGTTGAAGTCAGCCGTTAGTCCGCTGGCGAAGCGCTTTCGCACCGTCCACTGCATGGCGTGATAAGCGCCGCTGCCAATGGAACTCCAGGCGGAGAGTGCTGAAAATTGCGGGCTGAAGAATGCGTATTGACCAAGCTTGCTGCAACCAGGGTCGCAACCCACATCTAAATCGTAAAGCGCCGAAGTGTAATCTGGAGCGTAGCTTTGATAAACCTCGTAGGCCGCCTGAGTGGCTGATTTTGTACCGGTCTTCAAGCCGGGATACATATTTTCCCAGAAAGGGATTGGTTTGACGTCGCCGATTTTAGTTTTTGAACGATCGAGCAACGCCAGTTGGGTGGCCCCTTCAAAGTAAGTCTGCCCGGAAGCGGGATCTTTGATGTTGGTAGGCATTGCCAAATCGCGATTGATTAATGAACGGCGGCTCAAGCGACCCACATAAGAGGCTTGCACGAACAAGCCACCCTTGAATTCCCGACCGACGGAAAAATTCATAGCCATGCTGTAAGGAGTATTTAACTTATCGTCAATGTAATTGGTGATTGCCTGATTATCTGGCTGAACTGCCGGAAAGCCACCCTTTGGTGTTGCCACGATCAAAGAGGCAGGCAGCGAAGTCAAACCTGAAAAACGTGGTGCGTTGCTCGCAGTGAGTGTGCCGGCTGGATTCCGCAAAAGGCTGGAAAAACCGAACAATGTGCTATCCGCAGTGCGGATCAGGCTCTGCCCAAGAATATCGTGGAAGACACCAAAACCAGCCCGAACCGACGTTCTACCCGTGCCGCCAAACAGGAATTTGGAAAGCCCATCATTGCCTTGCGGGGAATAAGCCAGCGATACCCGTGGCGCAAAGTTTTGCTTGTGGTCAGGATACAACGGGGCACCGGTTGCACTGCTGGCCAGTACGTACTTAATGCGTCCAGCCTCCAGTTGACTCTTGCCCTGCCCCATTAATACAGCGCGTTGATTGAACCAATCGCTGACGCTGGGATTGCCACTGGTTTGGTAGCCATTGCTTTCATATACCGGTGGGGCCATAACGTAGCGCAGTCCATATGTGACCGTCAGGCCGCGGGATACCTTCCAGGTATCTTGCCCGTAAATTTCGTACTGCTCACTCTTAAAGGTGCGCAGAATGGGCGATCCCTGGGCTAGCGAAGCGCCTGCGGTATCAAAATTAAATTGATTATTCACCTGGGAAACTATGCCTAGCAGTGCCATTACTGAATCGTTGAAAGCCACGCGGAAAGTGCGGTTCAGATCGGGCACACCAGTCTGTAAGTCAGAGCCGGATCCACGCAGCCAGGAGGAATTGGTTGAGGCAGAGCTGAATGAATTGGCGGTGCTGCGGGATGCGTTGGAGACAAACCACATGTTGGCACCAAACTTCACTTCGTGCCTTTGCTTGATCCACGAAAAATCCTGATTCACATTGTAGGTTGGAATAATGCGTGCCGTCCCTCTGCTTAAACCGAAGGGATCAGAAAGATTTCGGAAACTAACTGCGGCAGCACTTTGGATTCCAGTTGTCTCGGTGCCTTGGCGCGTTAAGCCGAAGCGAAATTGGCTGATGAAGTTGGGCCGCAACAGTGAAGTAAGTCCTAGACCGTAACCCCGGCTATCATCCAAAAAAACGCTGTTTGCTTGCGCGCCGCTAAATTGCGGAGCACCCAAGCTACGGTCGTTTTGCAGATTCCCGCGGAAAAACAATGTGTGCTTATTGGCGCTATCAAGCACAGCGTCCCAACGGGTGATGTAGGTATCCTGCTTGCCAGTAATTGGGGCGGCGAAACGGTAACCGACAAAGTTAAGACCATCCCCTAGTGTGAAATCATTTGCTACTGGATACTTCTTGAAAATATCCAGCACGGCTGCGTTAGCACCAATGCCCGCAGGATCAACTTTAGTTTTGACATCGGCGGGGCTGAGTTGTTTTACTTCGCCAGCCGTTGTGCGGTATTGCACAATTCCCTGCCGCAAAAGATCGGAAGGTACAGTTCGCGTCACCGATTGGCGGCTGGCGTCTTTGCGACCTTCATAGTTGAAGAAATAGAAAACTCGATTCTTGATAACAGCACCGCCGAAGCTGGCGCCATAGTTGTTGATGAGCAGTTTGCGACGTCCAATTCCCGATAAATTATCGAAGAAGTCTGCTGCCGCCGTGGCCGTGTTGCGATGGTTCCAATAGCCTGACCCATGGTAATCATTGGTGCCGCTCTTGGTTACCAGGGCCACTTGTGCGCCGGAACTGCGACCGGAATCGGCGTTGGCATTAGCGGTGACGGTGCGAAACTCCTGCACGGAATCCAGTGTGACGCGCAGAGCTGAGGTGAACGCGTAACGTTCCTGCTGACTGTTGACGTCAATACCGTCCAGGGTGACATTGGCCTGATCGGCTTTGCCCCCGTTAACAGCACCGTTGCGGTCGTCTGCAATACTCGTGTTGAATGCCGTCACTCCAGGTTGCAGACCCAGCAAACCGACAATGTTCCTGGCAAAAAACGGGAGTTGCAAAATGGGCTTGTTGCCAATTGCATTGCCCAGTGAAGCATCGGAAGTGTTCACTTGCAGCGCTTCCGCAGTTACGGAAATTGTTTCCGTAATGGAGCCCACTTCCAACTTAATGGTCATGGTGGCCGGAGTGTTCACCAGCAGTTGGATTCGATCAATAGACTGATTGGCGAAGCCACTGGCGGATGCGGTTACTTTGTAGGTCCCAGGCGGCACTGCCACAAAGTTGTAGGATCCGTCGCCGGAAGATTTAACATCTCGTCGTAAGGACGTGTCTGTGTTGTTCAGTTGAATGGATGCCCCGGCAACCGCTGCACCGCTGGGATCAGTAACAATACCAGACAGAGAAGTTGTGGATTGCGCGAAAGCGTTGGAAGTGAACAGGGCCGCAAACAATAAGACATTGCTGCGGCAACTAAAAAAGTTGAGCATACCTTTCCCCTTAATTTGGCCAGCTAGAACACCTTGGCTCATCTGCCATCAAGCACGAGGATAGCAGCAACAAACAAGTGCCCTATGAATAGCCCTTCAACCATTTGCGAGAGCAATGCGCATGCGCAAAGTCTCAGTATGGATATAGGGTTACAGATGAGTACCGATAACACAAGCTGTTTTTTGATGAAGCTTTGTTTACCATTTATGGTGGATGCAGCTTTAGCAGCCGAATTGCTGTAAATGATGATTGAGATGTTTGTACGTTGCGCTGCTCCATTCGGCGGGCGTCAATTGGCCGAAGAATGGATGCGGATGGGTGGTCACGCTGGATTTTCCGCCCATTGCAAAGCGCTTCAGCAGGCCAATTAAAACTTCTTTTTCACTGGCAAAATTCTTGGCATCCACAATCTTGAACGTCGCATCGGTTGGGCTATTTTTTCCGAACGGCTTTTCGTTCATCAAGATCGGTTTCACAAAACGGCCGATCATTTTCCCGATAAAAGTTCGCCGAGGCTTTTCATCGCCGACGGCAACTTTCAAAACCTCAGAACAATGAGCCATCATTTGGGCAACGTCCATTTTGCCCCAGAGCCTTTGGGTATTCGGCGTTAGCGTTTCAATTCTGGACAAGATTTCGTTGAGGGTTTCGGGTTGGAAAACATCTTTCATATTGCGCTCCGCTTCCTGACTTTGGCGTTCGGTTCGGTGAAAGCTTAGGAGTTGGCAGCGATTCCGCAACCGAAAAAGTGAGTAGTGCGGAAAGGCTTGATTCTAGCGGGCGCTGAGCGTTAGGGAGAGCAGGGGCGGGGCTACCAGCATA
>JAYWBH010000354.1:0-15736 GCA_043781815.1 Bryobacterales bacterium
GCGGTTGGCTATGGCCCTGGCAAAGGCAGGCGCTGGCGTTTGGCAATCCCGCAGCGGGAACCGCCACGCTGTTGCCGGGGGATGAACGATGGCAGCAATTAAGCTATGCAGCGGAAGAGACGGCATCCCTACCGCGCCTATTATCGGGCAGGGTGGAAGTTAGAAACGGTTTGGATGCCGATAAAAAATACCTGGGACGCGCGGCAGGGGTTCAGTTGCTGCACATTGCCACGCACGGGGCAGCCAATGAAGAAGAGCCCGACCGATCACGACTGCTGTTCGCACATGGCGAATATCTGTTCCTCAACGAGGTTTATAATCTGGACTTAAAAGGTGTGGAGTTGGCCACCCTTTCTGCCTGCGAAACAGAGCGCGGTCGCTTTGTAAAAGGCGAAGGCGTGATGAGTTTAGGCCGGGCATTTCTCACTGCTGGAGCCCGATCCACCATCACTACATTGTGGCGAGTTGACGACGCCGCAACAGCCCATTTCATGGAAATCTTTTACACTCATTTGAGTCAGGGAGAGACCAAAGCGCATGCTTTGCGTGAAGCCAAATTGCGATTTCTACACTCTGGGACGAAGTGGGCAGCACCCCAATATTGGGGTGCCTTTGTTTTAACAGGGGATGGATTTAGCCCACTAGGACGAGTGGTATCTGTTGGACAAATGATGATGCTAGGGGCTGGCCTATTGTTCGTCTGCGGGCTTATGGAACTGGCACGCCGTAGACGTTGATGGGGTAAACATCCAGCGCCGTTTGGTCAATCAAAATACCCAGCACACGGACGGGAATTAAAGAGCGAACTTTGACCACACTGACTACTGTGGGCTTCACTCCAAACAGCTCCTGCACGGTGCGAGTCATCTTCATATAAGCCGGTACTTGCACCAGTGTCTCTCCTAATTTCACCCCGAAGGCATCGGTCATTTGCAATCGTACGTCGGCCGCAGTAGCCGTGGCATTCTCAAGGGCGATGCCTGTATCCTGATTCTGTCCGAAAGCCGGGTTGGCTGTGGGAATTTCAACCAGGCTATAGTCATTGCCGGAAAACAAGGGGACTGCTTGAGCCAACACCGCATCTGTGCTGATTCCAGAAGATTGCGCACGCAGGTAAGAATAGTATTCCACACTGGTTTTGTCAGGATTGATGATGCGCACGCGCGCTCCGTCCAATTGAAAATCAGCTTTGGTGGTGAGGATCAGGATATTGGAATTCACAAACTGAGTTAGAATTGCACCGGCGGGATCCAGGGTAACTTTGGAGCCCTTATCGAAGCCGCTGCCAACGATTGTAATTGGGTCCCCTGCTTTAATTTTGCCGCCGCCTGGCAAAACGTTATAAACGGCTGGGTTGGTACCTACCGTGATCAAACCAGGCTTGATGGTGGATGCCAGAGGAGCTCCTAGTAATCCTGAAAAGACAGAAGTACTGGTGTTAAGACTTACAAAGGATGCACTTCCTGGGAACTTGTCTGCCCGAATCTTCATTGCGATGGTCAAAATGGGGTAGCCAAGTACGGTCCCAAAGGTGCCTTTCGGTGAAGTGAAGTGCAGGCTCAGCCGTCCGTTGGAGACAATGGCAGTACCACTTACATCGCCGCCAGGAGCAATCAGATTGATGCCCAAAACATCGCTGAACATGGCTGTATCGTATACAAAGTTCACCTTTCCGGTGGAAATCGGAGAGGGTTCCGTAAGCAGCAACTTCACCTGCACCACACCACCTGCAGGGGCTGTTTCGCTACTCAGCCGCAGGGAGAGAACGCCTGGGGTTCCACCTCCGCCGCCTACAACGGGTCTGCTTCCGCCGGCCATCAAAACGGTGCTACTTACGATGAAAGGTGCTAGAAAACGAATGAAACTCATAATCAATCTCCGATGATTTACTTACTTGCCTTACTTAACCTTGCTTTACTTAACAGCGACGCGAAACTTCCTTGTTTCCGAATCCGCTATTTGCTTACCTTGGCCGTCGTAGGCGATAACTTTCCATAATATGGTCTTGCCTGGCAACAACTGTTTTTTGAGCGATTCTGGAATAACCATTTCTGCAGTGGTGCTTGTTCCAGTCCATAATTCCACATGATCTACCTCAAATACTATCACCCGATAGGCGGAACTGTTTGTTAACTTCTCCCACCGGAACAAAGATGGAGTAAGATTAATATCTTCAACCGGCTCAATCAGTTGGATACTGGTGGCACGTAAGGTGGATACACTAGGAATTTCGCCTGGGAATGTCGGCTCCGGGGTACTGGCATTGCGGGTAAGCATAGTGCCAGCCACAACTACCAGCAAGGCCGCCATTCCAAACGAAACTTGTGGAGCGAACATCTGCTTCCACCAGGGAGCTGGGGCAATGGCCGCTTGCACCGTTTTCGCCGTTTTCGAGGCTACAAATCGCACATCGGCGATTTCTTCGGGGCGCGCTTCAGCCGATTCAAACTCAAGATAAAGCGCCAGTTCGCTCTTGCAGTGGGCGCATTCCTTCAAATGATTCTCAATTTGAAGTGGGCGGCTAGCATGCACCAATTCATCCAGAGGCGGACAATCGGCAGTGACTTCAAGTGCTCGGCGCATTAATTCGTTCTCCCCGTCATGGGTTGGCATTGGGTGTTCCCTCTTTCCATCGAGCCACGGCCGCATTCAATTTGCGCCTGGCGCTGACTACGTGCGCTTTTGCTCCGCTGGAGTTGGTTAATCCCAACAGCCGCGTGATTGCATCCAAAGGCATTTCGTCCACATAATGCAGCGTCATCACACGCTGTTCGGTCGGTTCCAGCGATTCTTTCATGAACTGTTTCATCAAATTGGTCAATTGCGAGCTTTCCAGTTGCGCATGAGCATCCGGTGAAGTGTCGGCCATGACCAGTTCCAAAGCAGGTTCCAGAGATTGTTCGGGTGCTGCCTGGCTGGACCGCCAACGATTGCGGCAATGATTCCGCGTTACCGTAAAAAGCCAGGTAGAGAATTTCGCATCGCCCCGAAAAGATTCCAAGTGCCTGTGAACATTGAGAAAAACTTCTTGAGCTAAGTCGGCGGCTGATTCCTTGTTCCCAGTAAATCGCAGACACCAGAGCGATACTTTCTGGTAGTTGCGCTGAAAAAGAAGGTTCAGATGCGGGTCGCCTGCTTGAGATCCCCGTGCACGGAACTGGGCAATCAGTTCCTCGTCGGAGAGTTTGTCCATAGTTGCGATTATAACTGTAACACTGCACGGATATTAGGACAGTTGTAAAACCTTAACGGAACAGGAAAATGTGATTATTTTTAACCTACCTTCCGAAGTGAGTGGGATAGGCCACCCGGCTGGGCCTGTGCTGCATTGGAATGCTGCCGCTCTATGCATAGAGTTGAAAGCCACCGGATGCCCAATCTCATGTAGTTTTCCCGCAATTGTGTTATCAGCGTGCATCGGTGTCCATCGGCGGCCATTAATCTGTGCCGCTGATTGACGCCGATGCACGCTGATAACAACACTTTAGGCCAGGGATCGGGTTTTGGCCACAGGTTATCCCAACGAAGGTTGGAGATTCTTCAGGAATACGGGACCGCCTGCTCCACATTCAAGTTCGACTGTATTTGGGATAGTGCTTTGAACCCGAATTCCGAAGTTGGGTGGTTAAGTGGGACAGGCATCCTTGCCTGTCCTTTTCAGGCCCTCGAAAATGTCTTAAAGCTGCAGCATTCAGATGTAGGATAGGACAGGCCGGAGGCCTATCCCACTAACTTCGGAATTCAGGTTGAACGGCGTGTCCTGACGTTCGCGCAAAACGGGGACACGCTGGGCTGGCCACTCGCTGATGGCATTTGTGCGGTTTTGGGGGGATTTCGGTTGCTTGGGCCAGACCAGCATGTCCCCGTTTTGCTTAAAAAACCGCGCTACTTCACAACAATCGCGAACTCACGCTGCAACTCCTTCCCTACTCCATAAACCCGCACGAAATACGTCCCATCCGGCAGACCTGCAGGGACATTCAACGTAAGTCGACCATTCCCTGCTGAGGCCGTGCTACTCAACTTTTCCAATCCCGTTTCCCCAACGATCGTCAACCGATACGTTAGCGAATCAGGAAGCCCTTCTGCATCTAGCGATAGCACCAGTGCCCTGTTCGCCTGGGCTTGCGGTTGACCAATGCCGTCGCCCCTGTGCGATACCAGTGAAAGTTGCTGTGGTTCCGAAACAGGCGCTTTCGCCTGCGGAACAATCGCTATCGCAATCAAACCAATTGCGCATATCGACGCTGCAAAAGCGGGTAACGGTCTTGCCACCAGCCCCAGAAACCCTGGCGCTCTGTTCCAAAGACCCCGATTCGATGGCTTTTGCTCAATTTGCTTGCCTACCGCACGAATATGAGTAATAAAAACATCTGTTTTTTGTAAGGCATCCTGACAGGATTCGCAGACAAGAAGGTGCTCTTCCACCAGTCCACAATCCTGAACTGCAAGTTTGCCCATGGCATACTGCTCAATTTGCTGCTCTGATAAGTGATCGTTCATCACTAAGACCATTGTACGTTGCTCCATTCCTAATATTTCCCAAACCGGTCTCACGAACCGTACTGCTTTTTTGCAAGGGTGGCCTCTTAATTGGGCCCCTCTTACTATTAGTCGGAGGAAGAGGCAGAAGATCTCATACTTTTGTTTTCCAGATTATTCCTACCCACCCTTTTGCGCCCTAAATTACCAAAACGAGCCTTCGCTCTGGACTTCAGCAAGCGAAATTGGGTCTCCGACAGCTCCATTTCTTCACAAATCTGCTCTTGCGACTCTTCATACAGATAAAATCGAATCAAAATTTCCCGGTCACGAAGGGAAATGTCACTCAGCACCGCCTCCATCAAGGTGGTTTTTTCCTCGTCCAGAATCTGCATTTCCGGATTTACTCTGCCATCAGGCACTCGGGAACCGTTTTGCAGGTCCAAGTGATTGTTCCTCATGTGCACAATTTCATCAATATGCGACGCAACCTGCCGCCGGACCACGGTACGTACGAATCCCATTAAGCGTTCTGGTTCACGAAGGTCGCCCCGCTTAATGGCATTGATCACAATCAGAAACGTGTCGTGGATCTTGTCGTCCAGTTCCTGCAAGCCCAACTGACGGCACAAATAGAGGCGAATCCCGCGGGAAAACATGCGGTAGAGTTCTTCCATGCCGCTGGGATCATCGTTCTGTATTTTTGCTACCAGACGAGCCCAATCCACAGCAGAAACCGGCAAGTGCTTCGCAAGCGGTTTTTCCTCCGGTAGAACTTCCGGGTTGGTTCCGATACTAGACATCTGGAACATGGTTAGATTCATCCTTTTCCCACTACGAAAAACGCCGACCAGTATTTGGGGCGATTGCGGAACGATTGCGACCGCAAACAGCCGAGTTGTGCCTGACGAAGCGCCTCAGCTATGGATTCCGACGTCATCGTATTTTTACTCTGGCCAATTTTTTCGTATAGCCGTACAAACATTTCACCGGAATCGTCCGGGGTCGGCCAATAACTGGCAATCGTGGTTTGTGCTCCAGCCGCCAGCCAGGCTCTGGTCAAACCCATCAATCCACTCCCCGCGCGGCCAGCACCTTCACCCGATCCGCAACCATTCAAAGTGACCAACTTGGCGTTGGTCTCAAAGGTGGCTGCTTCATTGGGGGTAATTAGATCTGGCACACCCTTGGCGTTTAAGCTCAACACAAGCGCCGATTCCATTTGCGGCAAAGCCTTTTTTACGAAATGGGCGGCAATGTGAATCACTTGCGGATTCTTTTCCAACTCTGCCCGCAACTGATTTGGCGAAACGTTGGCACCTTGCAACAGTTGCACCAATCCATCGGGCTGAAACGCTTTCACACAACGGGCCAGTTCCGCAGCAGTTGCTGGAAGGCGTGGCAATGGCGCAATACTTTTTACGGGCTGTGAACCTGCCTTGAATCTATCGTCCGCTCGGTTATAAATGGCATCCGCTACACCCAGAAATCCTTGTGACAAATTGGCTGGTGAATCTCCGCCAAGCAGGATGCCGGGTAAGATCCGAAGGGTATGCTGCTCCACCAGGAATTGCCCGTTTTTTCCAAAGGGAAGCGCAGCAAATGGCACTGCAAACAGTTCCCGATCCAGTATCAGCACCCAGTTCTTTTTAGTTTTCAAAGTTGTTTGGGCACTTCCAAACAAAGCAGCAGCCAGTGGCATTCCGGCTTGCCGGTATCCTTTATCCAAGCGGACTGACTCAACAAACGTGTCTATCTGTGCAGCCAATTTACCTTGGTCGATCAATGGATAAATGGAAATGGAATTGCTGGTTAAAACCCACACACAAGAACCATTTGCAGCAATATGGAAGCTAACCAAAGCTTCATCGGGACGCATTCCCTGTTGCAATTTTTGTTGGATGAATTGGGGAGGCTCTTCGGCAACAATCAGGTTTTCTAACCCGGCTTTCACTTCCATTTCGCGTAGCTGAAAACGTTGCCCTGCCGCCTGTGAATTGAGTAACGGGCTTTCACCCTTGCTGGCCATCAGACTTTCCGTATTTCGAAACTGCGCCATAGTCTCAAAGTATTCTTCAGGCAAATTGGCAGCCGGATGACGTTTGAGTTCCCGAAAGCTCCAGGCATGATTTTCCTGCGCGGTTAGAAAGCTCTCCCAAATGAGCATTAAGTTGCCTGTGCGGATCGCTTCACAAGAAATGATAGAAAGGTAGGAATCATAAATGGTTTGCAGATCACTTTCTGCGGCAGCGCGTAAGCCGTCCACCGGGATCACTTGCGATTTCCAGTGGCGAATAAAACGAATCGCCTTTCGAAGATCGGCCAAGGCCAGATCAAACTTACCCAAGGATTGGTAGGCCAACCCTCGCATATGTAGAATTGTCCAGGATTGCATGGACGTAAGCGCAGGACATTGCACAGCGGAAGTAAGCCAACGAATCGCTTCTTCTGACCTACCTTGCCTAGTGCGCAAAATTCCCAGTTTGCTGAAAGAAAGACAAAGTTCCGTACCCTGTGCCTGTTGGCGAAGGTTTAGAGCTTTGAGCAATGCCGTTTCAGCTTCATCGAGAAAGCCCATTTCCATTCTTTCGTAACCCATCTGGTCCCAGGAGAAAGCTTCTAAAACAAGATCCCCATCGACCACTGCTGCCGCGATCGCTTTGTAGAAATATTTTTCCGCCAGAGGCCAATTCCCTTTTCGAGCCTCAATTTGACCCAACTGGTTAAACACGTTGGAAACGTAACGAGCCTTTTCGTCACCCGCAAGCTTGGCCTCAGCCTTCGATGCCGCCCTGGAAGCGGAATCCAAATCTCCATGTTGCAGGTATACGGAAGCCAGCATGAGTTGTGCGGAACGGATCGTCCGATCTTCATGAATGGTTTCGGCAATGCGCAGCGCCTCCTGGTTGGCTTCCACCGCTGAACGGAAGTCCAGCACAGCCAGACGCATGGCCCCCAGGTTATTTAGAAATCGAGCTTCGGCAACAGCATCGTGCCGCTGCTTTGCTAAATCAGCTCCAGCCTGATACTGAGCCGCAGCTTGTAGAAATTTTCCGGTTTTATGGAATTGGCGGGCTCTATCCTTGAACACCTGAAACACAGGAGCTTCCCAAGCGGTGGGTGGTGCAACTGGACGATGTGAGTTAAAGCTGCCCGTAAGGAATAGGACCAGCAGAAACACCAGCAGCTTATTTGCATACCAGCAGTTCCCGGTTTTTAGGCGAGTCAGTTTCAAAGAAGATCAATTTGTTTTCGGGGGAATCGGACAGGAATCGATACGGCGATCAGTTCCCAGGAGTACCCCTGACAGGAATACTCCTAGGAATGATACCAGACAAACCGTACAAACGGTCAACCCATTTCCTGGGTTTTTTGAGGCAGTCATGCGTCTGTCACGCAAGAGTAAAACGCCTGTAAAGCGTTTCGATTACAGCAGATCGATGATGATGATAATCGGATCCATATTGTGAGTACCAAATCTCTTGGCAAGCCAAAGACTTCTGGTTCAAGAGTATGTTCCCTAAAAATCGGACAAGTGCCGAAGAGTTCGTAAACCCTTGATTACAAGCAATATCTAATTATTTAAGAACGGTGAATACCTTTCGGACGATTGCAAAAGAGATGGATTCCCGCCTCACCATTAAGGTAAACTGTTCATAATAAGTAAGATTCACTCATGCATACACGACGTTTGATTTCGTTTCTCGTAGGAATTTGGATTTGTGGCACCCTCTTTATGATGTGGATTGTCAACCAGAACACAGAAGGGGTTAGCCGCTTGCTGGTAGCGCAACCTCAAAAGATGCAGCAAATCATCTTTACTTTGACCGAGTCGGAGAAAAGAAACCTTTTCCTCTACGCGGGGAATGAGCTAACCCGTTACTATGCCAACGACTGGGAATGGATTCAGCTTTTCCTGGGCGTGGCCATTGTCGCAGTTTTGATTTCTGCCAGACAATCAAAGCAATTTATCATTGTGGCCTCTCTCATGGTTGTTTGTGTCCTGGCAACTCATTTTCTGCTTACTCCACAATTGATTGGTTTGGGCCGGAATCTGGACTTTGGACCGCCAGACCAGTTCGCCGCCGAACGCAGACAACACGCCTCTATCTGGAACCTTTATATAGGACTGGATCTGGTGAAGCTTGCCTTAGGGTTGGGACTTACTGCGCAGTTACTCAAACGGGGTCCTGATGAAAAGCGTAGACGGCGCTCAGGGAAGGTCGATGAGATCCAATATCCCAATTACGGCCATATCGATGGGTGATTCCGGCCTGCCCACAGTGGTCATTGCCGAGTAACCTTCCAGAACCAATAACACCCGATCGCCCACTCCGGCATCGGCTGAATCCACGGCAATCACCGCATCGCCACGGTTTGATCCGTCCAATTCCAAGGGTTGGACGATGAGAAGTTTTTGGCCCACGTGGCTTTCATGTTTTTGAGTAGCCACCACTTCACCAATCACTTTGGCGATCAGCATGAACGCTCCACGCGAACGGAATCCACAATCCCCACCACCGTCATATCCGTTGGAACTTCAATAGGCAGGAAAGGAAAGCTGGATTCCTTGCCCTTGCAATAATAAATCAGTTCGCCAGCTCCGGCCCCCACTGCGTCAGTGCAAATGATCTGTTTCCCGGTTGGCTTTTGTTCTGGAGTAAGTGGCTGAATGATCAGCAGCCGTTGACCACCAAGGCGCGGATCCTTAACTTCTGCCCAAACCCGTCCAATGACTTGGCCAAGGTACATGGGTCACTTCCTCTTGTTGTCATTCGAATCAGAATCAAGGGAAACCGTGTCCACAATTCCGATAATCGCTGAATCGATGGGAGTGTCCTTGCAGCCATCAGCCATACGGGCAGAGGATCCGCTGACGGCCAGTACCACTTCTTTGAAACCAGCACTCACCGTATCCACAGAAATGACGTAACCTGCTTCGTCTTTTCCATCAGGACTAATGGGCTTCAAGATAAGAAGCTTCTTGCCTTCCAGACGCGGATCTTTACGCGTAGCCACAACGGTACCAACAACGCGAGCCAGAATCATAGATTCAGAACCTTACTTGGTCGAGCTCTTGCCGATCGGCAGAACATCTTCCAAACTTTGGTGCGGTCGCGGGATCACATGCACCGCCACCAGTTCTCCAACACGGCGGGCGGCAGCGGCCCCAGCATCGGTGGCGGCGCGAACTGCAGCCACATCGCCCCGAACCATTGCTGTCACATACCCCGAGCCGATTTTTTCCCAGCCCACCAGCGACACCTTGGCAGCCTTTACCATAGCGTCGGCCGCTTCAATCATGGCGATCAAGCCACGAGTTTCGACCATTCCTAATGCTTCACCCATTTTCGTTCCTATCTCCTTGGCCGGACCGGCGCGTAAATTCTATTATCCTCATTTCAACTCGCGGGTGCGCACCGCTTCTTCAACAATTGCAATCAATTCCTGGCGCGTCAGCGTAATCTTATCGGACCCCTGCCCTAAATCCTCGGCCACCACCGGACACCCTGGGGACGACGAAGCCCTGGACACCACACCATAGCGCGATCTGGAATCAAACAGCTTGTCCACTTCTTCGCGAGGCAGCACCTTCGGTCCACCCAGCAGTTCGCTCACTAAAGCAATGCGCGCGGTATGTTCCAGCGTCTCCATCTTGAAATAAGCCTTCCAAAGATCTTCGCCATAACAGACGGCTCCATGATTGGCCATCAGCAGCGCATCGTATTTGGGGATGTAAGGCACCATGCCGTCGGTCAGCGCTGACGTTCCAGGCAGGCCATATTCGGCTAAAGGAACACAACCCAGGCCAATGATCACTTCTGGAAGAATGGCCATGTTCAAGGGACGCCCGGCCACTGCAAATCCAGTAGCTACCGGGGGATGGCAATGCACCACAGCGCGGACATCGGGACGCATGGAATAAATGGTAAGGTGCATAAGAATTTCGCTGGTGCGCTCACGCTTGCCTTCAATCTTATTGCCATGCATGTCACAAATAATCAAATCGTCAGGCTTCATCATGCCCTTGGAAATTCCCGTAGGCGTACAAAGAATACGAGCCTGATCAAGCCGGTAGCTGACGTTGCCATCATTCGATGCCACCCAGCCTTTTTGATAAACCAGCTTGCCGATTTCAACAATAATTTCGCGCAGTTCGCGCTCGGTCATCGGCATTGCAATTCTACGATTGTAACAAACAGGTAGGATAAAACTGCTGATCTACTTTTCATGGGCATATTTGAGTGCGCGACGTATAGGTGGAGACGAACGAGTATCCGATACCGATCCGTGACCGAGGGAGCGGTAGTTGTCGCAACGTTGATGCCGATCCCGATTCGTCGTCGTGCAAGCGCCCCATAGCACGCGAAGGTAATGAAATACAAACACAGCCCCTCGCGGTCACGGCTCGGATTAGCGTACCGCTACACTCGGATTTCAACCGAATCGATCACTTAAGCCCCACACCCTCAAAGTGACGGCTTCCCCAATGCGCGATTTTTCCCTGTATCCTAAACAATGAATGCGAAGAAGAAGCCTACTCCTCGCGCCCTTTACCATGATGACAAACACTTGGTCCGCCGCATCTAAAATCCTGGTCCATGGTCACCGCGGTGCACGCGCCATGCGACCGGAAAATACGCTCCCCGCTTTTGAATATGCCATTGAGCAAGGGGTGGACTGCCTGGAACTGGATATGGCCGTGACCAAGGATAATGTAGTGGTTGTCTCCCATGACCCGCGCATGAATCCGGCCTTTGCCACCGGACCAACGGCCCCCAAAGCCATCCGCGAAATGGCCCTGGACGAATTGCGTCTGTGGGACGTTGGCGGAAAACGGAATTCTGCCTTCCCCAAGCAACACACGGTTCCCGGTACACGCGTGCCCACGCTGGATGAAGTGCTGGACCTTTCCACTCGCGGTAGTTTCCACTTCAACATAGAAACTAAGATTTTCTCCGACAGGCCAGAGCTAACGCCGGGTCCGGATGAGTTCGTCAAGCTGGTGTTAGAAGTGATTCACAAACACGATATTGGCGACCGAGTAATTCTACAATCGTTCGATTTCCGCACCCTGCAGGCAATGAAAAAAGTGGCCCCGCAAATTCGGCTATCTGCTTTGCTTGAACCTGGCAAACACGATTTTCTTGAGGTCGCTAAAGAATCGGGTGCCGATATCATCAGCCCTCATCAGATTCTTGTGACGTCGCAAAATGTGGAACAAGCTCACCAGATGGGGCTGCAAGTGGTGCCCTGGACCGTGAACACTGCACAGGATTGGGATAAGATGATTAGCGCCAAAGTGGACGCCATTATTTCCGATGACCCGGCGGCACTACTGGCCTACTTGAAATCGAAAGGGCTGCACAGTTAAGGCTGAAATCCGTTTGAGAGTTAAGGTCATTATTTCGCAGTTTTCCAAGCACTCGAAGGTGTAGAAAAAGCCCGCCAGGCGGACACGGCAGGCTGAATGCCTAATGCCGCATAGTTTTCCCTCATCCCAGTAGAATCTCTAACCTTAGTTGGGATAACCTGTGGCTCCCTGGCCTGGATTGTTGTTATCAGCGTTCATCGGCGTCCATCAGCGGCCATTAATCTGGGCCGCGGATGGACGCTGATGCACGCTGATAACACGATTGCGGGAAAACTAAGTGACATTGGGCGTCGCTTGTGAGCAAAGTTTTCCGACTTCCAAAAACACTAACATCGGAATTCAGCCTAAGGCTTCTTTTTCTTGCCTAAAAGGCTATCGGCCACTTCATTGATTATTTTTTCGCGCTGCCCGGCGCCCCATTCGTCACGCAATCGCTGTTCATCAATTCCCGCCACGCGACCTAACAAAATGTAACAGGGCAATGCATGCGGAAGCGATTTCCAACGGGCCATCTCCACCAGTTCAGGAACAGCACGTTCCTTAATCCGTTCCAACAACTTCGCATCTCGCTTCTCAGTCATGTTCACCAGCGCCGACGACGCCTTGCTGCGATCTGTCCACACCACGCTCCGCAACATTTCAATGAACCATGTGGGCTGCACGCGAATTTCCTGTTCAGTATCCTTTTCCGCTAACGCAGCAATGGCCGTCAAGCTGCGCATAGCGTTGTTGCGCACCCCTTCATCAGGATCGCGCATGGCCAATTGCAACGTATCCACCACCAATCGTTTCTTAGGGAAATAACCCAGCACCACCGCCGCAATCGCCCGCTGTTCCGGGTCCGCTGATTCTTTAATCACCTCTTCCAATTTCGACGGATGCAACTCTGCCAATCCGATGAACCGTTCCTGTGCCTGACGAGCCGTGTAGTTCTGCATCAGGCTATGGCCTTTGGAAATATCTTCGGCAGCTTCGCCTTTTTTCACCGCTTCCATCATGGCCTGTCTAAAGTCGTAAAAGGCCGCTACAATTTCCGGCGGCAATTCTGCGGTGCCCGTCGGTTCGTCTCGAAACTCAAACCCTTCCGCCCCTCGTTCCTGCACTCCCACAAAAAGAATCGCCTTCCCCTCTTCACAACAAACTGCGGAAACACTGGCCTTCACAACACCGCCGATTTCGGCGATCTGCTCTTCCAGGTCTGTCTTCGACTTAGGAATAGCATCGCCCGGCGAAAGTCCAATGGTCTTACGAATTTTTTCGGCAGTGGCTTTCTTCGCCCCGTAGATTTCCACAATCCCCACCCGTGGTTGGGCTTGGGCAAGGCTCGAAGCCGCCAGAATCAGTATTAAAATTAGCTGCAAATTTCCTAGACGCACCAGATGTTCCCCAGGCTACGCAAATTTTTGAGCTAATTCGCTGATCACCGGTAATTCCAGCCGTTGACGGTTATAGGCCTTCACTATAGACGCACCCCAACAACCCAAAAATGCAAACCAAAATAGCACCATCAACAGGCCAATGAATCCACTGAAAAAGGCAGGAACTGCGAAGCTGACAATAGACAAACTGAACCACAACAGCAGAAATGCGGTGGTCAAAAATATGGATTGCAAGGCATGCACTCGGATTTCACGATTTCGCGAATAAGGGGTCATCGTCAAAAATAGCAATCCCGAAAGTGCAAAAACGGAGTAGCAAAGCGCGCAGGCGATATGTTTTGGAAGGTCGTCCTGTGCCATGGAGCCCTCCAATTGTAGCTCGAAACCGGCTACATTACGATTTACTAAGTTTTTGTTTGAGGGCGGTCAACAGGGTATCTAAGGATTGCCGTGGTAGATCTTTGATAAACGGTCGGACAATTGTACCCAGCCCAAACGGGACATCGCGAGATAGCGAAACAGACCGGCATTCCACCAGAGAACCACCATCCACTGCCCTGGCCAGCCAATACGCATTGATGCGCCACAGAAATCCATGGTCCTGCCCCAGCGGCAATTCCCTTTCATTGGGGCCGTCGGCATTGTCAATTTCCGTCACCTTCGTACTGTGAGACCACAACATACGATCTTCTCCCATCTGCTTCAACTGCACGTCGTACTCTGTGTTTAAGTTGACCGTTAGAACATTTTTCTTGCGAATGCGCAGGTAGACTTTCAAATTGTTTCCGTTCGCAGAAAGAATCCGGCCCCGCACCACTTCTGGAAAAAGACTGGAATGATGTTCGTAATCGCGCAGTTGTTCAATCACTTCCGATGGCGTGCGGTTGGGAATAAAAACCGTTCCCACCCAATCGTGCAACAAGCCCCCAGGAACGCTTTTCCCTCTGGTCCCCAGCAACGATTCAATGGCAACCTGCCCCTTCAACACCTGCCTACGAGCTTCACTGGAACCATCCACGCGGAAAGTGGGCCGCGCCAATCCCGGTTCGGCTGAGTTGACGTATTGGTCAAATGCCGCAACCGTTTCTGGGTCCAGTTTGGTGCTGAATTGGGCTTCGGCAACAGAGAGGCACAAAATCACCAGCAGCAGTCGCATCGAATTACTGCGTATCACTTTTACTAGGATGCACCATGCCCGGCATCTGGTTGCAATGAAAATGAAACAAACTTCAGGACTTTATGTTTAACAACCTAGTCCCATTGGTCCAGGTCAGCTTGCGGAAAATCTCCGGCGTGGTCACCAACTTCAGCGCCGTCAACGTTTCCCGAGCCACACACTTGCCCAGCAGCGCCGGTTGCTTCGACCCCTGATTCTTACCCTTACCGTCAGTACAACTGCAATCGCAACCGAACATTAATTTATTCTGATGTCGCGCCAGAAAACCACGGATGAACTCCGGATCGCGGGTCATAGCATTGCGACCGGAGTTTGCCGAAAGGTCTCCATACAAATTCGGATAATCGGAAAGCATCTTGTCCGTAAGTCCACCAGGCTTCACTTTCCCTGTAGGGTAAGGAGTGTCATTGGCAAAATCGGCGCTGATATTGGCCCAAAACCCATCGGCATGACCAATAAATTTGGTCTTCGGATGGGCTTTCAACATGGCTGGTAATCCATTGAAGGGTGAAGTAAACGTGCCCTCACCTTCAAACTGCGGGACATCGGCAAAATGAATCAGCACGGGAACATTCAGTTCGGCAGCCAACTCATACAACCGCTGCATTTCGGCACTGTTCACCGCCAAATGATACTTAATTTCGCCGAACCCAATGGCCCCACCGGCAATCGATTTGCGCAATGTCACTAACCCTTCGGGCTTGGTCACATCCGCAGCAGCAAAGCGAACGTAGCTATCCG
The DNA here is from genome assembly GCA_043781815.1 of Bryobacterales bacterium. Lineage (GTDB taxonomy): Bacteria > Acidobacteriota > Terriglobia > Bryobacterales > Bryobacteraceae > JANXSF01. Next base: position 15,155 of record JAYWBH010000354.1, read on the forward strand.
GATGGCTGGCAATTGCCACCTTGGTTTTCTCCTCATCCGCGCTCCGTGTAAGAAGCACAGCCTTGGTCACACCACAGCCTTGCATGTGCTCAAAGTTGGCATCTGCGCCAGGTCGAAAATGCAGGTGGATATCAAGCACAGGCCCACCCCACATTGGTTGCGCTTCGAGTTGCCCTTGCGACGCTAGACTAGCGGCCACGGCAGAGGTTTGTAGAAATTGGCGACGATCCATCATTTGGCAAAAAGGCTATCACGAACAGCTACTGGTTTGCACACATTGATGTCAATCAAAAAGGAGTTCGTAAGCATTTTCCGTAGTCGGGCAAAGCGGACCTGGAGATCCTATCCCTTCAATCAGAGGGGCTGTTACGTAACGACCATTGCGGGGTAGCTTCAACGGCAACAACCGTGCTACCGGTTGTCCTCGTTTGGTGATAAGGATTCCTTGTTCAGGAAGACTATCCAACAGCGACAGAAGCCGTCGACCTCAGGGGTCACCCCAAAACCGGCCATTGATGGTCACTTCAAAACCGGCCAATAGAAAGCAGCCAGGACATGAGTTGTTTATACCCTGATTGAACC
>JAYWBH010000355.1:0-5433 GCA_043781815.1 Bryobacterales bacterium
AAGCGCATTGAGACAGTATATTGGAAAAATCGGTTGCGTTGGTGTTTCCGATTCAACTAGGCGTATGGTGTAACTCTGGTGGAGGTTTAGACCCTCCGCCAGATGAGTTGTATAGTTGGGTATGAACACCCCAACCACCGATGTTTCAATGCTGTTCGTTGAAATAGGCGCGGCAGTTGTGGGGCTGGCCATACTGGCGCGGCTTTCCAAACGGTGGGGAGTTTCTTCCATCCCGCTGTACTTACTGGCTGGCCTCGCGTTTGGTAATGGCGGCATTCTTCCCTTGCACGTGAGCGAAAGTTTCATTCATGTAGGGGCTGAAATCGGCGTCCTGTTACTGCTTTTCATGTTAGGTCTTGAATCTACCGGCGAACAATTAAAGTCCAACCTGAGCACAGGGCTCTACGCCGGATTGCTGGATTTTCTGCTTAACTTTCCACCGGGTTTGATCATGGGCCTGTTACTAGGCTGGGTGCCCATTGCTGCCGTGCTGCTGGGTGGAGTCACTTACATTTCTTCGTCAGGGGTGATCGCCAAGGTGCTGGTGGATTTGGGTCGGTTGAACAATCCAGAAACCCCTTCCATTCTTTCGGTTCTGGTGTTGGAAGATCTAGCGATGGCCGTCTATCTTCCCCTTGTGGCCGCGCTCCTGTTGGGTGGTGGCCCGCAAAAAATGGCAATGTCCGTTTCCGTAGCACTGGTCACTGTATTGTTAGTGTTGTTCGTCGCGTTGAAATATGGCAATCGCATCAGCCGGTTTGTGGCCCATGAATCAGATGAGATTATTTTGCTGACCACGTTTGGCGCGGTGTTGCTGGTGGCCGGCATTGCGCAACAACTCCAAGTTTCTGCGGCCATTGGGGCGTTCCTGGTTGGCATTGCACTGTCCGGCCCTATTGCCGAACAATCGCACCGGTTGCTTTCTCCGCTTCGTGATTTGTTCGCCGCAATATTCTTTTTCTTCTTTGGGCTGCAGGTTGATCCCGCAACTCTTCCGCCCGCGCTGCCACTTGCCGCGCTTCTTGCCGCAGTAACTGCAGGGACTAAGATTCTTACCGGCTACATGGCAGCAAAACAAGCAGGTGTGGATTCTGCAGGCAGATTGCGGGCGGGCACGGCATTAGTTGCGCGCGGTGAGTTTTCCATTGTGATCGCTGGCCTGGGCGCAGGCTTGGAACCGCAGTTGGGACCGTTGGCCGCAGCTTATGTTTTATTGTTGGCCGGTGCAGGACCAACGATTGCGCGCTTGGCAAAGTAGCCTATCTATCCTTCACTAAGGCCGCAGTCTTCGTCATCAAAATCCCGCGCACGGTGCCTTGTTGGTGCGATGCTTCGTCCATTACAATGAGACCCCATGCGTCTAGAAAATCCGGCTGGGAGTTTTTCACAATGTCTGTTAGCGCATTAGTCAAATCGCTGCGTCGCTTCTTGAACTCATTGTTGTCTTTCAATGTTTCTGGATCAGCACCTTGCAAAAACTTCAGCATGGAATCAATCCGTTCAGCAGCCGTGCTCATTGCTGCCGACCACCAGCGGATCACAATGTAATCGTGCTGGATAAGGGCAAACGTATTGTCCTTTCGGAGTGCCTCTGGCAACACAAAGCGCATGCTTGCCGGACCCGCGTCAGTCATCAGCAGCCACAGTGCGTCATCTTCCATCGGGGTTCGACGAAAGGCGTTTTCGTCTTCTTTAAGAACTAATAAACCAACGCATTTGCGACCGATTGCATCGTAGGCTTCTTGCGATAGCGGCACGCCTGCTGCGTCGCGGAACATTCGTTGAAAGGCAGCATCGCCCAGGCTGAGTTCAAGAAACAGGCTGGCGGTCCCTGATACTGGGTTGGCCAGAAATGCATCCTTCCCCGCAGCGTCAATCAGATCAAGAGCAACAAAATTGTCCAGAAGGTGCGCGACGTTTTGTGCACGGGCATTGGCTGTTTGATCGAAATAAGTTTGGGAACAATTGAAGTTGAGGAAATCGCGCATGCCCGTTACGCGATAAGCGGCAGTCAGCACCATGGACTGCATCAACACCTTGCGAACTTTTTCAGTATCCACTTCCAGCGGACGGGTCTTTACGAAAATACTTTTTTGTATGATGGAATCCGTGATGAGCAGTTCCCCAGAGGTGGCGTCGAACATCACCTTGCCGGTCCGGATCAGTTCAGTCAAGTGAAACACATTGACGATTCCCAACAGGTTAATTTTCCAACTGATGGACTTCTTCCGAATGGTATCCAACTCACTACGAAGCATCTTCACGCCCACTGGCAGCATCTCCGGTGCCAGCACGGTCAATGGACTCAAGTCCCCATCCAGGGCCATGTGCAATGCTTCTGTGCCGGAAGAATCCAGCGCGGTAAGATCGAATTCGTATTCGAACGCAGCCGTGTCTTTGCGGCTGGCGGCAAACGATGCGGCTAGTGAAAGGGAGAGAGAACGTTGAATGCTGGCCGTGATGGCATCTTGAATATCCTGAATTTGTTGGTTGGAAAGCCCATCGTTCATTAGCTCCTGAACATTTTCCTGAGGAGCGGTGGAGAGTTTGCCGATCAACATGGTCAAGAACTCACGCTTGCCAAGGGTCGCTGAAACGCCGCCAGAAGCCGTTACATCCAGCCTGAATTCTGACCCGGACATTTTGTGATAGCCAAGGCGCACACGGGATTCGTCAAGTTTGGTTACGCGAATCTGATAGCCGCCGCTGATGCCGATGGATGCGCCCACCACTAGCGAAGCCCCTGCCTTTAACTGCAATGCACCAATAGCAGCAAGTCCAAGTGTAGGAGTAGCTAGTGGATTCAAGGCTGCAGCAAGGTTGAATGATGCCGATACTTTGAATTGCCCGGAACCACTTACTGCGGCCACATCCCCTGGCTTCATCGTTTTCAAATCTTCTACATCACCAGGAATTGTGACGCTGGAAAGAACTTCTTTCAGGGCGCTGGCAAGCGACGGCATTGCTGCACCGGTAATGTCAAAAGCCCTGCCTGTGCGCAGTTCCAGCGATCCACCAGCAGCAAATCCGAAGCTGAGATCGCCGTCGGTTCCAGCGGCACCAATAGACAAGGAAGGGGTGAATGCGACTGAAAGAAACGCCTGGCCTGTGCGGACTTTTAGGGGATCTCCAAACACAGCTTCGCCGAATAAGGTACTGCCTGCCTGGTTGGTTTGAATCACCGAACGGGCACCGGCGCCGAACGTCCATTCAATTCCACTGGAACCAAAACTGCTGGGATTCTTGAAAGTGAACCCCAGTCCCATGGGTGAGGAACCGACGCTGGCCAGCGGCTTGTTGAACAGCGTTACAAGATCAGCCGACGCGATGAAGCCAGCCAGATTTCCTTTGAAATACTTCGCGATCCCCGAACCAGGACCAGCTTCCGCAGTAAGCAGTTCAACACCAAACTGGTCACCAATTGATATGGTTGGCACTAAGTCAATCTCCCTCTTGTTTAAGCAAACGGCGGTGGATTAAAAACGGAAAGAATGTCGCGAACCATTGCTTCCCTTGTAGTGAAACGCGTTTCATCGTAACAACCAAGTGGCTGTTCCACCACATTCACCAGGCACTTATTACAGTATGTGCAAGGTACCGGCGGTCGGTCTAACCCTTGCGCGAACATATGCGGCAAGTCTGGATTTGCAATCAGTGTCCGGGCCATGCTGACTGCATCGCACTGGCCGGAAGTAATCGCATCCCGAATCACGGAAGCAGTTTGAAAGCCGCCGGTGCAAATCACCGGAATACCGACGGCTTGTTTGATCGCATTCGCATCGGGCAGGTTCAAGCCCTCAATCACGTTGCCTCGCTGCTTCACCCACTGATCGTGAAACAGCTTGCCTGTTACGTCGTTCCGCAGCAACAGGAAATTGCGGAAAGTATGCTTGCCGCTGGAGATCATGCTGTCGTACACTCGAACGAAATCGGCAATGGGCAGGTCGCCGGCAGGGTTGCGCGGATGTGGGAAAAAGCTGCCGGTAGACACGTGAATCGCGTCCACACCATCGGCCTCCAACCACTTACATACTTGAACTGCATCCTGAATGTTGTTGCCTTGCGGTTCACCAATAGACATGGCATTGTTGTTTTCCGTGGCACTGATTTTCATCTGCAAATGGAAGCCCGGGCCACAACGTAATCGGATGGATTGAACAATTTCCCTCACGAATCGCGCCCGATTTTCCAACGGTCCACCGTAGTCATCAGTCCGGTCATTGATCGCTGAACTGAGGAACTGCGTGATTAGGTACCCGTTTGACCCATGCAGTTCCACACCGTCCAAACCAGCACGTTGCGCCCGTTCTGCAGCCTGTCCGAACTGCTGCACTACTTCCGAAATTTGTTGCACAGTCATCGCTGTGGCTTCAAAACCGTGGAGCGGATCGGGCTTCGATGTTGAACTCCAGCTTTCTGGAAACTCCATGCCTGCAATGTCGCGCTGGCGGCCACCATGGCTAAGTTGCATGATGAACTTGCAATCAAAATCGTGAACGCGTTTGCCCACCTCGCTCCAGAATGGGATCTTGTCATCCGCGTCCATCATGGCGTAGTTGGGGAGAATCCGCCCGCGGCCATGCACTGGCACAAACGAAGTGAGTATGGCCCCCACCCCGCCGCGGGCAAAGCGTGTTTCCCAATTGATACGAGCCTTATTGCCGGAGCCATCGTAGTTATCGAAGCGACCGGAAACATTGGAGCGAATCAACCGATTTTTCAAAGTCAGATTCTTGAAGACCAACGGCTCAAAAATGCGATCAGCCATAAGGATGGCCTCCTGTTAAAACGTCCGGACGTACTCAATCAACGCGCGCTTATCGGCGTCGTTCAACTCTTTGCCGAAAGTATGGCCGCGATCCACCACAAAATCCGGCGAAAGATTGTTGCGCAACAACGTATCGTTCAGCAGCCCCTTGCCAATCAACCAGCCGATGAAGCGTGTGAAAAAATTGTCGTTCCGCAACAATTGCAAATCGGGCGCGTTGATGTTGGCAATCAGATTCACAGGCGTGCCTTTCTTGATTTTTAGTTTGTAACCGCTCTCCAAAGGCACTGCGCTATCCACACTGGTGACCCACATGGACTGGATGCCCAAGCGCTTTTCAGGCCATAACAGTTTTTCAGTGGCGTCATTGAAAGCAGCCAGACGACCAGTAATTGTAGGGTCAGCATTGAACAGGCCCAACGAGTTGTTGTGGAAATAGGGAGCAGTGGCCCACACACCAGATAGGGTCGGGACGCGATAATATCCCCGTCCACCGGCGGGCGGCTGGAACTCAATTGGATGACTGGGTCGCACTGGATTATATAAACCGGTGAGCTTATCGGATGCCGGTTGATCTTTGTAGGTTTGTGATGAAAACTCTTCCCACACATGACCTTGAATCGCGTTGGTGGCCATCGCCCGCCCAATGTTGGTGCCGATTTCAG
>JAYWBH010000356.1:0-5422 GCA_043781815.1 Bryobacterales bacterium
ATGGCTTGCCGATAGATTCTATCCTCCACATCTCCCGCATGGAAAACGCCTGGGATGTTGGTGCGCGCGCCGCCTTTGCCTACAATGTAACCTTCGTCATCGGTATCAATCTGCCCTAAAAACGGCTTGGTATTGGGGATGTGTCCAATGGCCACGAACAAGCCATCCACATCCTGATTTTTCGTTTCGCCTGTAACCAGATTCTTCAACACCACACCCACCACATCACCTGTTTCATTGGGGATGATTGATTCCACCGCCGTATTTAAAATCATGGTGATTTTCGGGTTGTTCATCACCCTGTCCACCATGATTTTCGAAGCGCGGAACTGATCGCGACGGTGAACCAGGGTGACACTTTCCCCAAAGCGAGTGAGGAAGTTGGCTTCTTCCATTGCCGAATCGCCGCCGCCTACGACCATAATTTTCTTGTTACGAAAAAAGAAGCCGTCGCAAGTGGCGCAGGAACTGTAACCTTTGGCAATGAACTTTTCTTCGCCGGGGATGCCCAACCAACGGGCTGAAGCGCCAGATGAGATGATCACGGTGCGTGTTTCAACCCATACACCAGCCACTTTCAAGCGGAATGGTCGCTTGGAAAAATCAGCTTCTTCCACTGATCCGTCTATGTAATCGGCACCAAAGTGGATGGCCTGCTGCTTCATGTTCTCCACCAATTGTGGACCGTCCACACCTTCCGGAAAGCCGGGGAAGTTTTCCACAATTGAAGTGATGGAAAGTTGGCCTCCCGCTTCGTGACCAATGATCACAAGTGGGCTCAATCTGGCCCGGGCAGAGTAGATAGCGGCTGTGTTTCCGGCGCAGCCTGAGCCGATAATGACGACGTTACGCATGATGAAGGTTGGATGAGAGCCCATCCAATCCTCATGCTAACACGCTTGATCCAGGCTCCCCGTCATTTGTGAACGGCCACTTCCGCCACCACATTCCAAGTGAACTCCACAAACCCATAAAAAGATGATTCCAGCAATCGTTCCACATCACTGTGCGCGCCGTAGTTGGCACCATCTTCTTCCGTGGTGGCAGGCCCAATTCCGTAGCTGGCCATCCCTTTCGCCCGTAGTTGCGCCTTGTCACTGGCACCGGTGGACATGGTCGGCAGCACCATCGCTTTTGGATACATGCGCTGACTTACTTTTTCCAAGGTCTTGTAGAGTTCTGTTTGCAATGACGATGTGGGGGAGACGGGTCGCGTGGCCGGGAGAGGAACAATTTTCACAGCCGGATCGCCAATCACCCGCTTCATCTCTTCATAGAATTTTTGGATGTTCTCATCGGGCAAGGCACGAATATCCAACGTAGCTTCGGCTTCCGATGGAATCACGTTGGGGCCAATGCCAGCTTTCAACATGGTTGGCACAACGGAGGTGCGCAACATGGAATAACGTCGAGGTTCGTTTTCGGCTAAGTAGCGTTGTGAAGCCGCTGTCCGTTGTGGATTCAACAAGCCAGTATAGTACGCAGCTTTTTCTGGAGTGCTGATGGTAGCCAGTTTTTCAAAGTAAGTGCGAGTGGTGTCATTCAGTCGCATGGGCGTTTCCCATTTGCCAACTTTTTCCACCGCTCCACTCAGATGAATGAGTGCATTGTCCAGCCTGGGGGTTGATCCATGACCCGACGTTCCATTGGCCACCAAGCGCACGCGCGCGGGAACTTTTTCCGCCGTGCCAATGTTCATCATAGTTACGCGACCCCCTTGCAACGTCGCGCCTCCGCCTTCTGTAATTGAAAATTCAGCGTCAATCTGGTTGAAATGTTCAGCCACCATGAAGTTGATGCCCACGCCGGTGACATCGGCCTCTTCGCCCGATTCGGCCAGAAAAATCACATCGCGATCCAGCGTCACACCGCTACGTTTCAGCAGCAGCATGGTCATTAAATTTGCGGCCAGATTCGGCTTATCATCCAATGTGCCACGACCCCACACGTAGCCATCCTTAAGCACAGCTCCAAAGGGATCAACCGGCCATTTTTCCCGCTGCACACCAACCACATCGGTATGCGCAAGAATCAGGATGGGCTTCTTTGATCCATTGCCTTTCAACCGAGCCACCAAGTTTGCCCGATTCGGATCAAGAGCAAATATTTGGGTGGGAATGCCTTCTGCTTCCAAAATAGTTTTCAAATAGGCCACAGCTTTCGATTCATTGCCCGGAGGGTTGCTGGTATCAATCTGCACCAGGGTTCGATAATGTTTGAGTGATTCAACTTTTTGATTTTCCCAGTTGATGGTGGGAACCTGTGCGGATGCTTCGCAAAGGAAGACAAAGAAGGTAAGCGCGCATGGTTTTGCCAAGTGAAAGGTCATTCAGCACACTGTAGCATTGAACTTCAGCGCGGCGTGCGTGCGCTATACTTTGAGCAGTGGCATCCAGGCCACGCTCTTAGATCAACACTTAACTTGCAGATATGGTCTTTGAGTTGAAAATATCTTCTTGTTTTTGCGAATGCCAATCAGCATACCCTCGGATCATTTAAAGCTTCTATCGAAACTTGCAGAACTGTCACCTGAACAACTTGAGTCGATAACAGCAAGTGCGGCTGCCTTCAAATCTGGTCTGATCCTAAAAAGAGTCGAGAAGCAACTGCAAGACGTGTTGGAAAGTCTGGGGATTGACGATGCTGCGCTTTTGTCTCGAGTCCTGTTGACTCTGCATATGTCCTATCCCAGAAGCGGGGAGTCTCTAGAAGTTTTTGTTGAGGACATTGTCTGTCAAGTGGACAAGCAGCTTCGGGATAAACTTCGTGATCGACTAAGGCTCGTTCTTCAAATTAAGCCAATTGCTTTGTCCGTCAAGGCCTCATCAATTCAGGTTTCCTACGATCGAGTTTACAACAGTTGTTTTATCGCCACTGATATTCGACCGATATTTGCTGACCCCGTAAATGACGGTTTGGCAGGGTCCATGATAGTTCATCAAATGCGGATGACTTCCATGCGCAATCGAAAACAGGAAGATCTTTATTTCGCGCTGGATGACACCGATTTGTTATCACTCAGTAGTGCTATTTCTCGAGCCCTTGAGAAGTCTAAACAGCTTCGGCTGAAACTGGATGATTTCAAGATCCCTCAAGTAGATGGTGAAAATAAATGATCGTTCCCTTTTGTTTAGATTCTGATTCGTTCGTAGCTTTTGGTGATCGTGTGGAAACAATCCACGGCTGGCAGTCAGCATCTCGGAACTCAGAAATGCTATCAGCCGCTTATCCCATTGAGCAGTTCTTGCCAAGCAAGCCTCTTCACCAGAAAGAACATCTAACTACCATTGAACTGTTTACTGAACTTCTTAAGCTAAGATGCGGAGCCAGCGAAAAGGCCTTTTCTGAGTGTTCTCACTTCTTTGCTCAATATCTAAAGGCTCACAATTTTATTCTTAAGCCATTGGACATGGTGGGCGATAGTGAAGGCGGACTTACGTTTGCGTGGAAAGATAACAACAGGTACTGCGAGATTCTTTTTCCGGAAACCGAAGCCCCCTATTTATACTATTCATCCGGTTCCACCTACGGTGCACAGGAGCCATTAACAGTTGATGTTTTGGCCGTTAGACTGGAATGGTTGGTAGGCTCTGGTGACTGAATCGGGAGCACCTCTAGCTAACAGCGAAACTGTTTTACGCACATTTGACAACAAATATCGTCGCTCGGACGGAACCATCAGTCACGACGCTTTCAGGATACGCAATAACGGCAAAGATGACGACGGGCTTTCCGTGAGTCGACAGGCTGAGCGGGAAATTGCAGATATTGAATTGTTGTTCGATCTGAAGACTCAAAACAAGATCTTATGCTACCTTTTGCCAGTAGATGTAAGAGCTATTGAATTTGAAGCTTTGGATGTCGGCTTGGATGTGATCGCAGCACCTACGTTGACTGATCCATTTCACGCACTTATCATTGGGGATCCAATTTTTTCGGGAGACAAAGCGTTAAGACGCCGCGTCGCCGATCTGCTATCCAATCTTGCCCGATGTTGCGATGCCTAGCATTCATCCAGACCTCAATTACGAGATCGAGAGAGGGGGTGCAGGTACTTCTGGCAAGGAGAAAGAGAACGTTGAGCCTTCACCCACTACCGAATTTGCCCAGATCTGTCCGCCGCCGCGTTCAATGATTCGCTTACAGATAGCCAGCCCCAAACCGGTGCCGGGATATTCATTCTTATGCAGACGTTTGAACAATCCAAAAACCCGTTCCGCATATTCTTGTGCAAAGCCAATGCCGTTATCTTTGACGCTGACAATCCATTCACTTCCTTCCCGCCTGCACGTGATTTGAATCGTCGGCGTTTCAGTCGCACTGCGATATTTCAGAGCATTGGAAATAAGGTTCTGGAAGACTTGTGCAAGTTGAGACTCATCACCGCCAAAGGAAGGAAGCGCATCTACGGTAATCACCGCATTTTCCGCTCTAATTCGATCTTGAAGGGTGTTCAGAGCTTGGGCCAACGACGCTTTTAAATCGGCAGATCGATGGACCAGTGTTTCATCCTTTCCAGTATGAATTACGTGTGAAAAGTTCAGCAGATCTTTTAAAAGCTGATCCATTCGTTTCACACCGCTATCCACCTGAGCAACAAATCCACAGGATTCGTCAGTCATATGCGGCTGAAGTTCACGGGCCAAAAGCTCGGTATAAATGTTCACCATGCGCAGCGGTTCTTGCAGGTCGTGACTGGCCACGTAGGCAAACTCTTCAAGTTCCCTGTTCGCCCGTTCCAAATCGTTACGTGCCCGCACCTGCGCTGTAACATCGCTGCATACCACAACGATGCCCGACACCATACCATCGGGTTCACGCAACGGGTGAAAGACACAATTAAACCAGGCATCTTCCAGTACGCCGGTTCCGTTCTGATCGTAAGGAATGAGCCATTCGCTGGCAGCAAACGGTTCACCGGTGTCCAGAACGCGGTTGAAAGCATCCCAGATGTGCGGTTCCAACTCAGGCATGACGTCCTTAAAGCGACGTCCCATCAGTTGCCTTCCTTGTAGCAGGGCTTGATAAAAAGGATTGGCCAATTCAACCACAAAATCGCGTCCTCGAAATACTACAATGGCCACCGGGGCTTGCATAAAAACTTGCTCCAGTTGCGCTTCCTTTGCCGCAAGTGCCTTTTCAATGCGCTTTCGCTCAGTAATATCTTCGATGATTGCAATGAATTCTGTTGGCAGGCCACCCTTGTCACGGCGCATGGTTCCCGATGCCCGCACCCATACTGTTTGGCCGTCTTTTCGAATGTAACGCTTTTCTAAAATGGGCGGAACGTTCGCACCTGTTCTATGCGCTGCACCATATTGGTGGGTCAACTGGACGTCATCGGGATGAGTGAAATGGTCAAAGCCAGCAGCAGCCACCTCCTCACGAGTGAAGCCGAGCATGTCTAAATAAGCTTGATTCA
>JAYWBH010000357.1:0-15689 GCA_043781815.1 Bryobacterales bacterium
CATGATGGAAGAAGTGGGTTCGTTCCCCCACAACATGTCCAACAGTTCCCCGGCCATTTATGGTGATCTACTTTTCGTTTCCACTTCTAATGGGCAGGATGAATCCCATGTGAATGTTCCCTCACCGAAGGCGCCATCCACTATCGCGGTGAATAAGAAAACCGGCAAACTGGTCTGGGAAGTGAATCAGGTGGGCGATAAAATTTTGCATGGCCAGTGGTCTTCCCCTGCCGTTGCCAAAATCGGCGATGTGGTGCAGATGATCATCGGTCAAGGTGATGGTAAGACCCGCGGATATGAGGCACTCACAGGCAAGCTTCTGTGGGAGTTTGACTTGAATCCCAAAGAATCCGTCTGGCCCAAAACACGTAACGAAGTAATTGCTACACCCATCATCATTGGCAATGTGGTTTACCAAGCCAATGGTCAGGATCCGGAACATGGCGAAGGCGTTGGCCATCTCTACGCCATTGACGCAACCAAGCGCGGTGACATTACGCAGACTGGTCGTCTGTGGCATTACGATAAAATCCGCCGCTCCATCTCAACCGGTGCCTATTATAACGGCCTTCTATTCTACGCTGATTTTTCTGGCTTCCTGCATTGCCTGGATGCCAAAACCGGAACGGCTTACTGGACTTACGACATGCTGGCTGCCGTTTGGGGCTCTCCTATTGTGATTGACGGCAAAGTATATTTGGGCGATGAAGATGGCGATGTAGTCGTCCTGGAAGCATCCAAAACCAAAAAGTTAATTGCGGAATCCAGCCTCGGTAGCTCTGTCTATGCAACTCCCGTTCCTGCCAACGGGGCCATCTTTATTGCTAACCGGAATCAACTGTGGGCACTCGAAAACAAAAAATAATCACCAGCCTGTTATTCGGGCTCAGCATCGCAACTGTATCTGCACAAACCGCTCCACGCCACGCTGTCAGGCCGGAGCGGTTTCTGATTCAACACGCCCTTCTCGTCGAAGGCAACGCTACGCCTGCCTCAGGACCGGTAGACATTCTGATTGAGAACGGCGTCATCACACGCATCGGTAATATTCAAGCCACGGCGAATGACACCGTAATTGATGCGGCGAAGCGTTACGTGATTCCAGGCTTAGTAAATCTGCACGGCCACCTGCACCATGAACGCGGTGGCATGCCGCAGGATCGCGATTACGTTCTGAAGTTGTGGCTAGCCTGCGGCATCACGACGGTCCGCAACGTTGGCGATAGCGATACCCCAGCTACTTTGGCCATCCGTGACGATCCCAAACACATCGCCCCTCGCCTCTTTGTCTACCCTATGCTTGGCCGCCCCGCCACCCCTGATGCCGCCCGTGCCCGTGTCCGGCAATTCAAAGAACAAGGTGCCGATGGTGTCAAGTTCATGGGACTGCATCGCGACATTATGGAAGCTGCACTCGATGAGGCGCATCTGCAAGGCTTGCCCGTGGCTCATCATGCAGGCGTGGAAGAAACCAATGCCTTGGACGATATCAAGTTCAAGACCCGCTCCATTGAACATTGGTACGGCATCCCCGACGCAGCGTTGAACGAAGGTGTTCAACGATTCCCAGCCAATTACAACTATCAAAACGAGGCCGACCGTTTTCGTTATGCCGGCCACCTGTGGCGCGAGGTGAATTGGGAAAAGCTGGGCAAAGTATTTGACGGCATGATTGCCGCGGGTGTCGCCTGGGACCCCACACTTACCATTTACGAAGCATCGCGCGATCTGCAGCGTGCGCAGAATCAGCCCTGGTTCAAAGAATATCTCCATCCGGCGCTGGAAGCTTTCTTTCGTCCGAACTTAGAAAATCATGGTTCCTACTTCATCAACTGGACTTCTACTGACGAAACATTCTGGAAGGAAAACTATCGCCTTTGGATGAAAGCTGTTCGCGAATTTGGAAATCGTGGCGGGCTCATCGGCATTGGCGAAGATGCCGGATATATCTATCAGATGTACGGCTTTGGTTATTTGCGCAATCTTGAGCTGCACCAGGAAGCAGGCTTTCCGCCCATCAAAATCATTGAACAGGCCACTCTAAACGGTGCAAAAATCCTGGAGCAGGAAAGCAAATTTGGACGTCTGCGCGCCGGCTGGGCTGCTGATCTTCTCATCGTCAATGGCAACCCTCTGGAAGATTTCAAGGTCCTTTACCCGGCCAATGGCAATGGCGGCATTGAATGGACCATCAAGCAGGGCATCCCTTATCATGTGCCCACGTTGATGCGCGAAGTGAAACAGATAGTGGATAAAGCCAAGGCTGAGCAGAAGAAGTGACCCTAGCCCCTTTCGATTTCAAGCTTCACCCGCGCCTTGTATTCGGACCGGGTGCCATCAAACAGCTTGGTGACTTAGCCAAGGGCTTGAGCTTTACAAAAACTTTGCTGGTGGCCGATAGCGGTCTGGTCAAAGCAGGGCACGTAGCCCAAGCGACAACACTGCTGGAAGCGTCGGGAATCGTGGTCACGCATTTTCAGGACTTCAGTGAAAATCCTGATACCAACATGGTCGAACATGGTCGCCAAGTTGCTGCGAAGTCACACGTCGATTCCATCATCGGCCTGGGCGGCGGCAGTTCGCTCGATTGTGCCAAGGCCATCAACTTCGTCTATTGCTGTGGCGGCAACATGCGTGATTACTGGGGTCACAACAAAGCCACCCATCCGCTGCTGCCCATGATAGGGGTCCCTTGTACCACCGGAACCGGTAGCGAAGCGCAAACGTATGCGCTCATCTCCGATGCAGAAACGCACATCAAAATGGCTTGCGGAGACGACAGGGCGGGATTTCGGATCGCATTGCTTGATCCGGAACTTGCCCTGTCTCAACCTCATTCAGTCCGTGCCACCGCTGGTTACGACGCAATTTCCCACGCGGTAGAAACTTTTGTCACGACGAAACGCAATGCTGTCAGTGATGCGTTTTCCCGTCAAGCTTGGCGTCTGCTATCGTGCGCATTTCCCAAATTGATTCTGGAACCAGAAGACATGGAAGCCGTCGGCGAAATGCAATTGGGGGCATGGTTCGCTGGCTGTGCCATTGAGGCATCCATGTTAGGAGCCACGCACGCCACGGCCAACCCCTTGACGGCAAGCTATGGCACAGCTCACGGTGCCGCCATTGCGGTGATGCTCCCTCATGTTGTGGAATGGAATCAACTCCGCCAGTACGAACAGTTAGCACCGCATCTGTCCCAACATTTGGCAGATTTGGCAATGTTAGCAGGCCTTCCAGGCTCTCTCAAGGAATTGAATGTCCCCAGTGAAGACCTGCCACTACTAGCCCAAGCCGCCGCTGAACAATGGACAGGCCGCTTCAATCCACGAACCTTCGATGCCGCCGCAGCTCTGGCACTTTACCAACGCGCCTATTAAAAGTGGGACAGGCATCCCGCATAATAAAAAGTATGTCCTTTTCCGGTCTGCGTGTCCTTGCTCTTGAAGCTCGCCGCGCAAATGAAATAGCTCAGCTCATCCGCATCAATGGTGGCGATCCAATTGTTGTTCCTGCCTTGCGTGAAGTACCCCTTGATGACAACAAAGAAGCCTTCGCTTTTGCCGAACGGTTATTCGCCAATCAGTTCGATATGATGATTTTCCTCACTGGCGTTGGCGCGCGTGCGTTGGATTCAGTGATCTCCGCCAAGTACCCCAATGGCCCAGCTCTGCGTGACGCGTTGCGCAAACTCACGGTGGTGGTCCGTGGACCCAAGCCCATGGCTGTTCTTCGCGAATGGGAAGTTCCAGTGGCTGCAACTGCGGCTGAACCCAACACTTGGCGTGAGCTCTTAACCGCTATTGAAGGCAGGCCAGAACGCCGTATTGCGATTCAGGAATATGGTCGTCCCAGCACGGAACTTTACAGCGCACTGCACAACAAAGGTGCCTCAATAATTGCCGTGCCCGTCTACCAATGGGCCATGCCGGAAGATTTGGAACCGTTACGCTTCACCATTCGCAGTCTGATCAGTGGAGAGTACGATGTGCTGGTCATCACCACCGGCGTGCAGGTCACGCATCTAATGCAAATCGCCAGGCAGCAAGGCGTGGAAACACAGCTCCGCTCAGCGCTGGGCCGCATTGTGGTTGCATCCATTGGACCCTCCTCAACGGAAACTATGCAAGAACATGGCATCACTCCTGATATGATGCCTACTCACCCTAAGATGGGATTTCTTATTAAAGAGGCTGCTGAGCAGGCTCCTGGAATTCTGGAAAGGAAGAGTGTTCATGACAACCACCCGACGAAACGCATTACGTAACTTACTAGCCTTTACCGCTGGCTCACCACTGTTTGCCCAGTCACCCGATGCCCTCAAAGAAAAGGTGAATGATGAGGATGTTCTGGGTCCTGTGAACATCCACGAATTTGAAATTGTGGCTCGTAAAAAGTTACACAAGCTGGCCTACGATTTCATAGCCGGTGGTGTAGAAGATGAACAAACACTGCGAGCCAACCGCGCTGCTTTTGAGCATACCGTGTTGCTTCCGCGGGTCATGGTAGATACGTCCAAAGTAGATTTGCACCTAAGCTTTTTGGGTATGGAACTGGATTCGCCTATCATCATTGCACCCAGCGGTGGAAAAAATCTGGTGCTTCCCAATGCCGATGAAGTAGTGGCCGCAGCGGCTCTCGTATCGAAAACTGCTGTCTGTTCAGCCACAGGCGTACAACGACTCCTGTCTGAAGGCAAGCCGCTCAATTGGTGGGCGAATACAATTGGTTCCCCCACTGAGGCTTCAGCAAAAACTTACGCCAAGCGCGTTAAAGAAAGTGGTGGCAAGGCCATTGTGCTCACGGTGGACAATCAATATCAATCGAATCGTGATCGGAATAATCGCAATAAATTCGACTATGGATACATGCAAACTGGCGTGCCTCCCACTGCTGGGCAAAAGCCGCGACGTCCGGCCACTGCCGCCATGTGGGAACCGCACACCCCTGGCATGACGTGGAATTATATCGGTTGGTTAAAATCTGGAGCGAATCTTCCAGTAATTGTGAAAGGAATTTTGAACCCGGAAGACGCTGCGCTAGCAGTTCAAAACGGCGCGGATGCGATTGTTGTTTCCAATCACGGGGGTCGGCAAATGGATACGGTCATTGCCACGCTGGACGCTCTGCCCGCTTGTGTAGATGCCGTAGGTGGCAGGATTCCGGTACTGATGGACGGCGGAATTCGCCGTGGTACCGACGTCGTAAAAGCCTTGGCATTGGGGGCCAAAGCAGTGTTGATCGGCAGGGCACCACTCTGGGGATTAGGGGCTTTCGGTCAACCAGGTGTGGAGCGCGTGCTCTGGATGCTGAACGCTGAATTGAAGCTGGCAATGGGTTTGGCAGGCACTCCTGCGCTTGCATCCATCAATCGTAAAATTGTCAAACAGCATCTATAACAAGCAAAATAGAATCATGGGTCTTTTGAATTGGCACAAAGACGCCGATGGGATTGACATCACCTCCCTCGGTCTTATAGAGCGCGTGTTGCTGGCATGTGATGGAACTTTGACAGATACAGTGGAAGCTATTTTTCTTGAGTCCATCCAGTTGGTGAAGTTGAACGTCACTTCCTACCTTTCCCCTGCCCCGGTGGAGGATCTCGCTGTGAAAAAAGGCGCTCCTGTCATGCGCCGAGCCGTCTTGTTACAAGGGGTAAATACTAAAACCAATTATGTATACGCGCAAACTTTGATCGCCCTGGATGCCCTGCCAGAACCATTCCGATTGGAACTGGAAAGTTCCGATAACCCGATTGGGCGCCTGTGGGTGCAACATAAAGTGGAAACCAGGAAAGAGTTAGTGAAGATCTGGCGTGTACCGGCCAGCGATGTTTCGCTATATTTCGGAGAAGCGGGGCAAGCTGGTTTGCTTGCGCGAAGTTATCGTGTGTTTAATTCAGACAAGCCAATTATGCTGATCACCGAATATTTCCCTGCCACGTTAACCCCACGATAATTATTCGGGTCGCGTCGCCACTTCAATTTGAGTCAGCCGTACAAACGCCTCCTCATTGGTTGTCCCGCACATTTCCAGCGTCGCACGCAAACTTCCGCAGACCAATGGCCGTTCCGGCGAATCGAACAGCAGGCATAGGTTTTCCACACTCAGTTGGATGCAACGCACATAAGCTGGCTTACCGTTTGGCATGCCTGGTATCGCCGACGAAATGGACGGTACAATGCAGCAGGCAGCGCAACCTGCCCGACACTCCATGGTCCCCTCGTCTATCCCGAAGCTCATAGTTTGAAGAACACCTTTCTTTGATACAACCAATAGCAGGCATACCAAATCACACATAGAGTCGCGCAGGAGTGGACCACTGGGGCAAGCGTCCCGGCCCATTGAAATCCCCATCCGAACACCCCCACCGCCCGATGAATTGATCCCCGGCATAACTGTGAAATCACGTAAACAAAAATCGAGTTCATGCCAACTACCACCAACGGGAACGCGAATCGTTTGTGATTCCGTATGTCAACCCACCACAGAAATACCGCCAACCCCAACATCACCAAACCTCCACTAGTCAATGTAAACGATGCAGTCCAAATGCGCTTCACCATTGGGTTCCACGCAGTCAACAACAGTCCTGCAGCTATCAATCCACTACCCCAAATGCAAAGCAGTTTCAACTTTTGTTCGGCAGCTAAATTTCTTCGCAAAAGCTCACCTGCCCACACTCCAAGCATTGTTGTGACGGTGCTGCTTAAGAAATTAATGGTCACATAGTATCCCGAATAGTTGCGACCCAGTAACCACCAATCCAACATTTGCCCTACGTTCCCTGTCTTTGAAAACGGACCCTCCGGGCCAGGGAATAAAACAAATAATGCCCAGTGTGTTGATAGGATCGCGACGGCCGAAGCAACTTGCCATCGAATGGATAAATGCATCAGCAGGAAGCAAATCACGTAGGTGAAGGCAATCTGGCTTAACACGTTGATCAATCCAAACTGAAAATGTCCTTCCTGGACAATCACAAACAGTTGGCTCAAAAATACCAGTTTGGCAGCGCGCAACAATACGTGTATCAAGTTCTCAGAAAATCCACGTGCGCGATTCGCCAATGAATACGGCATCGCCACGCCCACCATAAACATAAAGGCAGGTTGGATCAAGTCCCACAACACCATGCCTTCCCATGCAACATGATCTACTTGGTCAGCAATCACACCCCAGACAGGGTGGCCTTTCAAAGTGTCGAATCCAAATCCATGCGACACCAGAAAAATCATGATTAAGCCGCGATACGCGTCCAGAGATGCCAACCGTTTGGGCTCCGTTTCGTTTCCTTTTTCAGTAAGCATTGCGTTGAGTTGTATCACAATTAAGCTATCGTTATAAGAACCATGAGGCAAGTATCAGGGACTTCCACTCATCTTCGTACGCTCGATGGCTGGCGTGCCGTTGCCATCTTGATGGTGCTAGCGGCCCACCAACAGTATTCTAATGCTGCCCTGCAAAATCTGGCACCTTATGGTGCGGTTGGTGTTCATCTGTTTTTTGCATTGTCAGGATTGCTCATCACGCATCGTCTGATTGAAGAGAACCGATTAACTGGCGGAATCTCGTGGAGCCAATTTTACCGCCGAAGGACACTCCGCATTCTACCCGCTGCCTTACTTTACCTTGCGGTCATGGCACTGGTAACTTCGCCAACGCCACGTCAAATGCTAGCCTCGATTTTCTTCTTCAGAAACTATATTGACATTCCAACAGCCGAAGGTTGGTACACCGGCCATTTTTGGTCGCTTGCTGTGGAAGAACATTTTTACTTACTTTGGCCTGCTCTCATCGTCGTCTTTGGACTCCGACGCGCGCCAGTTCTTGCATCTGCCCTTGCCCTATTGGTGGTGCTGTGGCGCGCAGTAAGTCCAACTTCGGGAAATGCCATTTACCACACAGACTTTCGACTGGATGGCCTTTTCTGGGGATGTTGCGCAGCTTTTCTATGGTCCCGCTACCAGCACATTTTAACTAAACACGCTCGCCCCTGGCACTTGCCTGCTTTGATTGCAGCCATCATAGCCCTTCTCCGATTTCCATTCCCCGGATCCATTGCAGTCTTCTCATTCCTGATGGCTGCGGTCCCACTTACAACCATGGCCCGTCCACTTTCATTGCTGGAATATCAACCGATTGTTTGGATTGGTCGCGTGTCCTACGGCATCTATCTTTGGCAGCAACTCTTCATGCCTCCGCAAGATTTGCCTCATCCACTAGGGAGCCTGCAACTGTTCCCATGGAATGTTATTGCCACATTTGTTGTCGCTACCTGCAGCTACTTTTTATTAGAGCGGCCACTTTTGAATTGGTATCGCGCTGCTAGAACAGCCCCTTCATGCTATTCTTCGGGTCATGTCTGATTTCGATTTAGCTGCTGCTGCACGGCGTGAAATGGCCGCCCAAGGATTCAACCCCGCCTTCCCATCTGAGTCCGCTGCCCAGCTTGCTTCTATTGCCGCCAAGCCTGCCCCCATTGCTTCCGGCGCAATTCAGGACCTGCGCCATTTGCCGTGGTCCTCTATTGACAACGACACTTCTCGCGATCTGGATCAAATTGAATTTGCTGAACGCACCGCAACTGGCATTCGTGTATTAGTGGGCATTGCCGATGTGGACGCCGCAGTTGATATCCATTCACCCCTCGATCAACATGCCACTTCCGAAACAACTTCTGTCTATACCAGTGTCCTTACGTTCCCAATGCTGCCAGAGCCGCTTTCAACGGATCTGACTTCGCTCAATGAACAGGGCGGTCGCTATGGCATTGTCATTGAATACACCGCCGGTACCGATGGCAGCATTGTTCATTCCGACATTTACCGCGCCGTGATTGCCAACAAAGCGCAGTTGACTTATAGCGCTGTGGGGCCTTGGTTGGAAGGAACGGGGCAGGCTCCAGCAAAACTAGCAGCTTCTCCGGAACTCGCAGCTCAGGTGAAATTACAGGACGAAGCGGCCTGCGCCATGCGCAACCTTCGCCATAAAATGGGAGCCCTTGATTTTGATCGCACTGAAGCGCAAGTATCTATCCACAACGGCAAAGTAGAAAGCTTGTCAGCCCGCAAAAAGAATCGCGCTGGCGACCTTATTGAAGACTTCATGATTGCTGCCAACCAGATCATGGCGCAATCACTGGCCCGTTCTGGCAGTGCCTTTATTCAGCGTGTTGTAAAATCGCCGGAAAGGTGGAATCGTATTGTGCAACTGGCCGCTGGTTACGGAGAAACCCTGCCCATAGACGCCAATTCCTCTGCACTGAATGACTTCTTAAAGAAGCGCAAAGTAGCGGACCCCGTGCACTACCAAGACCTATCTTTAGCTGTCATGAAGTTGATGGGCCCTGGTGAATATGCCGTCACCCATCCCGGTGAAACTTCGCCTGGGCATTTCAGCTTGGCAGCGCAAACCTACTCCCATTCCACAGCACCGAACCGCCGCTTTGCCGATATCGTAACCCAACGTCTAATCAAAGCTATGCTCGCCCACCAACCGTCCCCCTATAGCGACGCTGAATTGGAAGCCATTGCCCTCAATTGCACCTTGAAAGAAAACGCCGCCCGCAAGGTGGAGCGCAACATGAACAAGCGCATTGCAGCAGTGGCCCTCGCCGGGCGCATCGGCGATTCCTTCCATGCCGTTGTCACTGGAGTTACTCCCAAGGGAACTTTCGTTCGCGTGCTGGAACTGCCCGCCGAAGGTCGTTTAATGCAAGGTGAGCATGGCGTGGACGTGGGCGATCAGATTACCGTGAAGTTACTGCATACTGATCCACAAAGCGGCTTCATTGATTTCGGGCGTTTGTGATGCTTAAGATGCTAAAGTAAAGGCATCATGAGCATCAGAACCACCGTCACACTTGATGACGATATTGTTGATCGTGTAAAAGCTGAAAGCCGCGTCCGTGGCAGTTCCTTCCGCGATACATTGAATGACTTGTTACGAATTGCCTTTGTCCATCTACAAGCCAGCAAGCCCCGGCCCCGCTTTGTGGTGAAGCCCACAGCGATGGGCGTAAAGGCTGGAATCAACTACGACAGCATTGAATCACTGCTTTCCTATGCCGAAGGTGAGTCGCACAAATGACCTTGCTCGATGCCAATATTCTTCTCTATGCCTACAATAAAAGCGCGCCTGAGCATAAAAAAATAGCTGCGTGGTTGGGAGCGTTGCTCAGTGGCACCGAACCGGTTTGTCTGCCTTGGGTAACTCTATGGGCATTTATACGCATCGCCACAAATCCAAGGATTTGGCCGAATCCCAAATCAAGCGATGAATGTTTTTCTATCATTCGTCAACTACTGGCGCAGCCCGGTGTAGCCATTATTGAGCCAGGGGAACGTCATGCGGAAATCCTTGAAACACTTCTAATCGAACAGCGTGTGGCGGGGCCGCTAGTTACCGATGCGGTGTTGGCCGCACTTGCGATTGAAGTTGGGGCCGTGCTCGCATCTACAGATCGGGATTTTGGTCGCTTTGGAAATCTGCGCTGGTTGAACCCATTGTCCTAAGTTCCGCAGTGCCGAATCAGTGTCGCCGTAACTAAGCCAACATACTCTTAATCACTTGCCCGCTCACATCGGTCAGCCGGAAATCACGGCCCTGAAAACGATAGGTCAGCTTGGTGTGATCAATTCCCAGCAAATGCAAAATGGTCGCCTGCACATCATGGACATGCAGCTTTTCCCCTGCCGGTGAAAAGCCCAACTCGTCAGTGGAACCAACAATGGTGCCTGACTTCAACCCACCGCCAGCCATGAACAAAGAGTAAGCATCAATGTGATGATTCCGGCCAATCTTACCCTTATCCCTGACTTCTCCCATCGGCGTGCGGCCAAACTCGCCACTCCACACAACCAACGTACGGTCCAGCAATCCACGTTGCTTCAAATCTTTTATCAGCGCACCTGTGGCTTGGTCAATCTCACGGCACACGTCATCCAATGGCTTAGTGATGTCGTCATGATGATCCCAATCAGCGTGGTAAAGCTGAACGAATCGCGCACCGCGTTCCACCAATCTTCGGGCCAGCAGGCAGTTGTTGGCATAGGCTGATTTTGCCTCACCGGGTTTCGCCCCGTACATCTCCATGGTTTCCTTCGATTCCTTGCCGAAGTCAATCAACTCAGGGCCAGATGTCTGCATCTTGAACGCCATTTCATATTGCGAAATGCGCGTCTCAATTTCTGGATCGCCACTATGTTTCATCTCCAGCGCATTTAAATCTTTCAATGCCGCAATGGTCTGCCGCTGCTCTTCCGCATTCACGCCAGCCGGGTTGGAAAGATTCAGAATCGGATCGCCAGTGGAACGGAATGGCACACCCTGGAAGGCACTTGGAATGAATCCGCTAGACCACAACTGTGCCCCGCCACGAGGCCCCCTGGGTCCCGATTGTAAGACCACAAAGCCTGGTAAATCTTTCGTGTCACTGCCAATTCCATAAGTCACCCAGGAACCAATCGACGGTCGCCCAGGCCTAGTGGATCCCGTGTTCATAAAAAGCTTTGCTGGTCCGTGATTGAAATTGTCAGTGGAAACGCCATGCAGCATCACCAGGTCATCAGCCACGTTTCCGATGTTCGGCACTAGTTCAGAAAAGTACATTCCCGCATTGCCCTGCTGCGTAAACTTGCGCCGCGATCCCAACATTTTAGGTGGACCCTTGAACGAAGTATCCATGAACGCAAACCGTTTGCCCTTCAGTAACGATTCCGGTGCAGGCTTATCGTCATACTTCATCAACTCTGGTTTGTAGTCAAACATTTCTAATTGACTGGGACCGCCGCACATGAACAGGTAGATCACATGGTCCACTTTTGCCGGGTGATGCATGCCCGCAAAGACTCGTTCACCCAATAGCGATGCCAGGGCTACTTTACCCACCCCAACCCCGCAGTCGCGGAAAAAGTGCCGCCGTGTTTGTGCTTGTAATGCTAAATCATCTATGTTCATGGCCGTGTTAAAAACTCATCCAAATTGAATAAGATTCTGGCCACCGCTTGCCACGGATCGCGACCGGAATCTTTCTGCGTTTTTATGAAACGCATCATACGTTCTGCTTCGTCTGTTCGAGGCTGGCGGCTCAACGCCAACTGATAGGTTGTCCGCAATCGTGACCCATCATCGGCATTGGATTCCTTCACCACGCGCTTGCTCAATGCCACAGCCCATTCCGCCGCTCCACTGTCATTCAACTGCGTCAACGCCTGCAATGGCGTGTTGGAACGGGTTCGTCTGGTGCAAGTCACCGAAGCATCAGGCGCATCAAAAACCACCAGGCTCGGATGCGGTGCAGAACGTTGGAAGAAGGTATACATTCCCCGTCGAAAACGATCGTCACCTGTAGAAGTTTTCCATTCCCTGCGCACTTGCGTCACTTGATAGACACCAGGAGGTTGCGGTGGATATACGCTGGGGCCGCCAACTTTTGGGGCGAACAAACCACTGGCCACCAGCGATTCATCCCGAATAATTTCGGCATCCAACCGGATACGATTCTGCCGCGCTAGCAAGCGATTCTCGGGGTCCACCTTCGCCGCATCGGGCCGATGCAAAGAGCTCTGACGATACACCGCTGAAGTAACAATCCTACGATGCAAAGCTTTCTGGCTCCATCCGCTTTCCATAAAATCAACCGCCAACCAATCAAGCAGTTCCGGATGCGTGGGCTTGTCCCCTTGCGTTCCAAAATCATTTTCAGTATCCACCAGACCTTTGCCAAAATACTGTTGCCAGTAGCGATTCACCGTAACACGGGCCGTCAATGGATTCTTTTTATCCACCAGCCACTTGGCAAGATCCAGCCGGTTCACTATCCCCGTAGTTTTTTCCAGCGAATTTAGCACAGCTGGAACACCTGGTTCCACTGACGAACCTTTACGCAGAAAATCACCGCCCAAGTGGATAAAAGCGGGCCGCGGTTCTGGCAGCTCTTTCATCACCATCGTGGTTAAAATCTTCGGCTCACGAACGCGAATCATGCGGATGGTGTCCAAACGTTCGCGGATGCCAGCGTCGTCCGCAACTGTGGTGGTCTTGCGGTAAGCCGCCAACTCTTCCTGCAATACTTTCGACTGCGCATCATAGGCTGCCTTACGCAACAAATCTTCCGCTGTTGCCAGTTCCAGAAAGGGACGGTTGAAATACTTGCGATCATCTTCCTTATCCACCTCGGCAACGTTGTTGAAAAAGGCATACATCTGATAGAACTCACGCTGGCTGATCGGATCGAATTTATGATCGTGACAGCGGGCACAGCCCATGGTGAGCCCTAAATATGCGGCTCCGGTCGTCGCCACGCGATCCACAACTGCCTCCACTCGGTACTGCTCAAAATCAATGCCACCTTCAAAGTTGCTCGGTGTGTTGCGGTGAAATCCAGTGGCAATCAATTGATCCTGTGTTGGCTGTGGTAGCAAATCTCCAGCTATTTGTTCAATGGTGAATTGGTCAAACGGCATGCCTTTGTTCATTGCCGAAATCACCCAATCACGATACTTCCAAATATCACGAGGCGCGTCAATTGTATAGCCATCCGAATCAGCGTAGCGGGCAACGTCCAACCAATGTCGTCCCCACCGTTCGCCATAATGTTCAGAAGCCAACAATCGGTCCACCACCCGTTCGTAGGCACCCGGCTTATCGTCTTTTTCAAAGGCCGACAGCTCCGATAGAGTTGGCGGCAATCCTGTCAAATCCAGGCTCACTCGACGCAACAGCGTGGCCTGATCCGCTTCCGCTGATGGCTTCAAATTGGCTGCTTCCAAACGTGCCAACACAAAACGGTCTAAAGGAGTTTTCACCCAAGCCGTTTGCTTCACTTCAGGCAACGCCGATTTTTTAGGAAGTTGATAAGCCCAATGATCCGCACCAGGGCGCTTGGCTCTCAACATCCGCTGGGGCATTGGCAATCCATCTGCAACCCACTTTTCAATCGCGCTCACTTGCTCAGTTGTAAGCCGCTTTCCAGGTGGCATTTTTAGCTCACCGGACTGCTTCACCGCTTCCAAAATCACTTTCGGATCAGCCCCACGGTTCCCACCTTTTACAATCATGTCGCGGGATTGCAAAGATAGACCACTGGTAGGATTCTTATCTGTGTGGCAGGCCAGGCAATTGGTTTTAAGAATTGGCAACACAGTGGATTCGAAATGTTCCACTTGCCCAAAAGCCGCAACGGAAATGGCGAAAGATGTGACAAAAATGCAGTATTTCATGGGCATCTACATCATATCTCAATACGAAACTTTACTTTCAAAAGGTACTTGAATCGCCAGCTATCAAATTGAAATCCTTAAAACTTCTCGCAACTTTTTCGACCTGCAAGGGTTACCCAAATATCGGCGAAATCCATCTGCAATCGATATAATCACCGAAGAGCCCAAAGATGAAATTAAACCCCTGCTGTTCTGGACCCGTCTATTCCGCTGGCTTAGGAAGGCGGAGCTTTGTGCAAGTGGGCATGCTGGGTGGACTTGGCGTTTCTCTAAGTGATGTTTTGCGAGCTCAGAGCCGCGTTCGCGCGGAAGGCGATAAAACTGTCCGCCCGGAAGGTCGCGCGAAAAGCGTGATTCAGATCATCTTTCCAGGAGGCATGTCGCACCAGGAATCCTGGGATCCTAAACCTGAGGCTCCAATTGAATATCGTGGTCCTCTCGGAGTCGTTAAAACCAGTATCCCCGGCATTGTGTTCAGCGAAAATCTGGAACGTACTGCTAAGATCGCCAACAAAATATCGGTGATCCGGTCCATCACTGGACGAGTGCCCGACCATGGTCAAGCCACCTATCATATGTTCACCGGCTACGTGCCGTCGCCCGCTATTTCGCATCCTTCCATAGGATCAGTGGTGGCTCACGAGTTTGGTTCGCGCAATAATTTACCTGGCTATATCGGCGTTCCGCGAATTCCCGTGCAAGGCGGCACAGGATATCTCAGTTCCAAATATGGAGCTTTCGAGTTGGGTGCCGATCCCGCTCAAAAAGCATTTCAGGTTCGCGACGTCGCTCTACCGAAAGGTGTCAGCGAAGAACAATTTGCCCGTCGTCGCACTGCCCGCCAAGCGATTGAAGATCATTTTCGTGAAGCGGAAAATAACCCCACAGTGCTGGACACTATGGATGAGTTTTATCAGCAGGCCTACAAATTAATCAGTTCTCCAGACGCACGCAAAGCCTTTACACTGGATGGCGAACCGGAATCGATGCACAAGCTTTATGGCACCGACATGAATAATCCAAAGACCAAACAACCCTCTGGCATTGGCCGCCGGTTGATGTTGGCCCGTCGTCTGGTGGAAGCAGGTGCGCGTTTTGTCACCGTGCAGCATGAATCCGGTTGGGATAATCACGTCCGCATTAAAGATGCGTTCAACAACAATATGCCGCCCTTTGATTACGCCTTCGCCGGGCTAATTACAGACTTGGAACAGCGCGGCTTATTGGATACTACGTTAGTCATGGTGACCACTGAATTCGGTCGAACGCCGAAGATCAATGATACAGCCGGTCGCGATCATTGGGCTCGCTGCTTCTCTTTAGTACTTGCCGGTGGCGGCATCACGAAAGGCCAGATTTACGGGTCTTCCAATGCAACCGCGGCTGAACCCGATCAGAATCCCGTGACCATTGAAGATTACCTGTTCACCGTTTATCATCAATTGGGTATCAACGCAAGTGACCGCC
>JAYWBH010000358.1:0-5407 GCA_043781815.1 Bryobacterales bacterium
GCTGCTACTAAGTCTCAGTTGATCGCCTATCAGGTGGGCTTGTTGAGTAGCTTCCTGCCTGCCTTTCTGTTATCAGGGTTCATTTATTCAGTGGATAACATGCCCACAGTGATTCGCTTCATCACCAACTTTATTCCAGCGAAATATTACGTCACTATCATGAAAGGTATCTTTCTGAAAGGTGTGGGCATGGAAGTCATGTGGCTGGAACTGCTCTGGTTGACCGTCTACGCAGTGGTCATTTTTACTCTTGCGGTGAGTAAGATGAAGCCAACAATCGCCTAACTATATGTGGGAAAGAATCCTAGTCATCATTCGTAAAGAATTCCGGCAAACGCTGCGTGAAAAGCGGATGCGCGTTTTCCTGATTGTTCCGCCCATCATGCAACTGATGCTCTTTGGCTTTGCTGTGAATCTGGACCTGGTCAATTCGCCCATCGCCTTCATGGACCTGGATCAGTCAGTGGAAAGCCGCGAGTTGCTTTCCCAGTTCCAAGGTTCGGAACAATTCAACGTCAAGTATATGCCCGATAGCGATGCGGCTGTACAAAAGTTGCTGGATCATGGTGACGCACAGGCCGTTATAAAAGTTCTTCCAGGGTTCGCCCGTGAGATTCACAAGGGCCACACTGCTCATGTTCAAGTATTGATAGACGGGGCGAACTCAAACACTGCGTCTATTCTTAGCGGGTATTGTTCGCAGGTGATCCAGGCTTATGGGCAGAAGTTGCGAACTGGCGCTGCGCCGCTATCTGCTGTGGCAGTGCCGCGTGTCTGGTTTAATCCCGATCTGCTCAGCCGTAATTTCTTTGTGCCCGGAGTGATCATGAACATCATCACCATGATGACCCTCATGCTTACTGCAATGGCCATTGTGAGGGAACGTGAAATTGGAACCATGGAGCAATTAATGGTCACGCCGATTCGCCCCATAGAGCTGATGCTTGGCAAGACGCTGCCCTTCGTTTGCATTGGAGCCGTGCAGATGACCTTGGTGACAACCGTAGCGCTGCTGGTATTCCACATCCCTTTTCAAGGTCGAGTCTTCACCTTGGTATTCGCGACACTAATTTATTTGATGACTACCTTGGGGTCGGGACTGTTTCTCAGCACCGTTTCACAAACACAACAACAGGCATTGATGAGTTCCTTCTTCTTCTTCACGCCCGCCTTCATGCTCAGCGGATTCAGCTTTCCTATCCGCAACATGCCGGAACCGGTGCAGTGGCTTACACTCATCAATCCCATGCGCTATTTCATTGAAATATTGCGGGGAATCTTTTTGAAGGGTTTGGGCGTGACTGAATTGGCACCGCAACTTTCAGCCTTGTTTGTCATTGGATGCGTGGTTCTGTTTGGCAGCGCTCGGCGCTTTCATAAACGGCTGGATTAAGCTGCGATGGCAGGCTTTAGAATGTAAGTAGATGGAAAAAGCAAAGAAAGTTCTGGGTATTTATGAAAGCGGGTCGTCCTATTGGGTTGGCGATGGGTTCCCGGTGCGCAACCTGTTTCCGTCGAATCCGGTGTCCCAGCAAGTGAATCCTTTTCTATTGCTGGATTACGCGGGGCCACACGAATTTCCTGCCACCAATGAATCCCGTGGGGTGGAGGAACATCCTCACCGGGGTTTTGAAACGGTGAGCATCGCCTACCAAGGCAAGGTTTGTCATCGCAATTCCGCAGGTAATTCCGGCACGATTGGTCCCGGTGATGTGCAGTGGATGACCGCCGCGTCCGGGGTGGTTCATGAGGAAAAGCTGGATCCCAGTTTCCTGAAACATGGCGGTGTGCTGGAGATGATTCAACTGTGGGTGAATCTGCCGCGTGCTTTCAAAATGACGGCGCCGCGCTATCAGACACTAACCGCTGCGGACATACCCGAAGTGAAACTCGACGATGGTGGCAGTCTATTGCGAGTGATCGCGGGCGAATGGAACGGTAAAAGTGGTCCGGCTAAAACCTTCACACCGATTCAGCTTTACGATGTGCGGTTGAAGTCCGGCGCGAAACTGGATTTAAATATAGCGACCACCATGAACAGCAGTTTGTTTCTGCTGAAGGGGAAATTGACGGTGAATACGGTGGCATTCGAAGGGCAAGCAAAGTTAGCCGTGTTGTCTGGCGACGGAGAAAGCATAGCGGTGGAAGCGGGTGAAGATTCCACTTTTCTGGTGCTTGCCGGTACTCCGATTGATGAACCCGTTGCGCAACATGGTCTATTTGTTATGAATACACGTGCAGAGTTAGTGCAAGCGGTGGAGGATTATCGGTCCGGCAAGATGGGGCACTTGGTTTAATTTAGCGAAAGTGACTTAACCATTCCAGAACCGAATAGTTGTAGTCGCGAAAAGTTGGCTTCTCTAAAGGGGCATATCTCTTGAAGGTTTGGTACGCCTCCCAGATTCTTGAATGACCCGGTAAGGGGTTGGTGCCGTCATGGTTGCTCAACCAATCGCGAAGTTCTTCAACAGCATGATTCGGTTGACCGTGATGCACATGCACATCCTGCCCGGCGATATCGGAAATGAACTGCTGGTATTCGTAAGGTTGCGATACAAAAATCAGAGTCCGCTTGTCAGCATGGGCCTTCCCGCCGAATCTTCTACAACCCAGAAATAACCCAAGTTCAAAAGGCATATTGAAACGGGGCAATTGGTTGTGCGGGTCTAGATGGGTGAAGGATAGATCGTGGATGCCGAAATTGCTTTGCTCAATTATGGAATTGATTTTTTCAATTCGCACAATACCAGCATCGGTAGATTCTAAGGCAGAGCGGGGAACAAAACCGCAGTAAAGGATAGTGAAGCAGATGGCGTATAGAAAGCCATCGTACGATTCATCAAAAGGACAATTGATAAATACGTCGTTGGGATTAACAGTCACCCGCAACCATTTTAATGGGGGAACCGGCAAGCTGGTCTTGCTCATACCGTTGATAGGCCAGGTCAACAGCAGCCTTAATGCTAGCCATTGGCATGGATGGCTCGTATGGAAGTTTGGCTAGAGCGGGTAGCGGTACCTGCTTGGCCGTTTTTGAACCTGTATTCATACTTCTAAGCTTACAGCAGTTTCGCGGTTTCATGAATTCTCTATCGTCTGTTTTTGTGAGTTTCTTTCCTTTCTAGGCGAATTCCGGCAAGTGCTAAATGAAATACCCTAGCAAAAGTGAGCACGGAGTAGGTTAGAATTCCCTTCCCGCCGCATTTTAATGCGCTCAAGTCCGACCCAGCTCAATATCCGCCCTTCCATAATTCTCAGGCCGCACCCTCGTCCGTCAGCAATTTCATTTGACCCACGTGCGTCAAGGCGTCGGTTACCGGATACTCCTTACGATAAAACAGTTGTGCAAAAAGATTTCTGGAAGTTTTTTGGCGGACTTTCCCAGACTCCAACGCTCTATATTCAGCACGGCATCGGAGGGGGGCAATCATGACAACCAATAGAAAAGCTATGACAGCCGCAAAACTAGATAGGGAGTTTATTGCCCGCCAGTGTAGCTCAAGCTTAAAAAGATGATTGACTTAAAGATCAAGCGGTGGCATCTTGTTAACTGTCTGCACGTCAGACGTAGATCGTGAGAGTTAGAAAAGGAGAATCAGAATGGCAACCAAGAAAAAAGCTGCACCGAAGCGAAAGGCAGTTAAGCCCGAGAAGTTGAATCGCGACATTGATGCGGTGATCACTAAGTTGCAAACGGCGAAGGCCAATGCGGCGAAGGCATTCATGAAAACGCCAGTCAAACTTGCTGGTGTACGTGTGACATTACTAAGTGCGGCAACTAAGCTGGAATCGATCATCAGCGAAGCGCACGGTAGCGACTTCCCGGACGATAAGGGCTAACGGGCTCTTTTAAGAATTGTAGCCTGCAGCTCTGGGTCCGCCCAGAGCTGCGAAAGGTTCGGGTCGTTCTTGATGTCGTTGAAGGAAACAGGGTCTGTGAGCTTTCCGGCAAACTCAATGGCGTCTTTTCTTTTCCCGATCAGTTCGTAAATCAAAATGAAACTGACGATAAAGTTGCTCCGTTTTTCCTGAGGAATTCTGGTAAGTTCGTCAATCGCCTGCTTGGCTTCACCAAGATTGGCATGGTACTCCGCCAAATCTCTGCGGACTAGATAGTTCTTGGGAGTCACTGCCAACTGTTTCTGGGCTAGTTCTATGGCTCGGCGAAAGGCCAAGGTTGCTTTGTCTTTGCCTTCTGGCGCCCAGCGACATATCATGCCTTTATTTCCCCAATACCCATAGTCGCTTGAGTCCATATCCACCGCCGCTTCCGCAGCCTCACACCCTTCAGAAAAGCGATGCTCATAGAAGTAAACCACACCAAGTACACTTTGTACCCGAGGATTTCGGGATATACTCAAAGCTTTTTCCAGAAGCTCACGAGCCTCAGGATAGCGGGCTTCCAGCCGATAAAGACCAGCAAGATTCCGCAGCACCACCACATTATCCGGTGTCAGCTTCAAAGCTTGCTGAAATGAGGTCTCAGCTTCCTTATAACGACCCGTTGCTCTAAGAAAAAGGCCGAGTTGCAAGTTTGTAAACCAATCGGCTGGCCTCCGCGTGACTGCCTCTCGATACAACTCTTCTGCTTCTTTGAACCTCCCTCTATTGAACAGCACATCTGCCAAACTTCGGTATGCTTCGGCGTTACCAGGAGAGAGTTGTAAGGCGCGCTGTAACTCCTTGATGGACTCTTCTTCCTTTCCCAATCCCAATAAAACGTCGCCCAGGCTAATATGAGCTACAGCAAGATTTGGGGCAAGTTCAACAGCCTTCTTTGCCGAATCCATTGCTCGTTCACTCCAATACTTTTCTCCAGAAAAACGGGTCTTCCGCAAGTAGACTTGTGCCAAACTGGCGAAGGCACTCGCATATCCGGGATCTGTTTTGGTTGCGCTTTGCAGACTGCTCAGAGCGAGGTCGAGATTCCCGGTCACTGTATAGCGGGCCAGGTAACCCGTGCCTTTCAAATAATCGGCATAAGCGCTGGCGCTGGCTGTTTCCCCCTCCGCTACATTGCGGCGCGATTCACGATTCAATTGCAGGGACAACAAGCCCAATAGTCCGTCCATCGCTCCATCGCGCACAAGCACTGGATTCTTGGGATCAAAATCAAATGTCCGCGCCCCCAACTGTCTCATCTTTTCCGGGTCGATCAGATTCAACGTAAATTGAATCGTTCCCAATGTCACTATGGCGCTACCAGTGACAACCAAATTCGCTCCGTAGATCTTCCTGGCATCCTCAGCACTCGTTATTTTCCGTGACCGGATTTCGCTGGCCGGAATCACCAGCACCTTTCCTTGGAACTGATCCAGTTGACTGAGTTTTGAAGTCAGCGTTTCTACAAGGCCATCGGCCAGGGCGCGAACATTGGGGTCGTCTCCGATTACATTAAATGGCAAAA
>JAYWBH010000359.1:0-5406 GCA_043781815.1 Bryobacterales bacterium
CTCCACTGCAAAACGAATTGATCCGTTTGCTAAAAAAGCCAAGATCCGCGTGGGCATGCACAATCACTCTCGCATTCACGAAAATGAATATGCCCGCCCGGAAGACTTCGCCCAAGCTATGGCTGGCACCTCCGAATACATTTGCGTCAACCTGGACATTGGCCACTTCACCGCCGCTAACTTTGATGCGGTGGATTATTTATCGAAGCATCATGAAAGGATCGTCACGCTGCACATTAAGGATCGTAAAAAAGATCAGGGCGCCAATGTTCCTTTTGGCGAAGGAGATACTCCCATTAAAGCGGTGCTCCAACTTCTGAAGACCAAGAAGTACAAAATTCCCGCCAACATTGAATACGAATACAAAGGCGCGGATACCATTGCGGAAATGAAAAAGTGCTTCGCCTACTGTAAAGAAGCTGCCAGCTAAAATAGTGAGGCCATCCAGACGACAAGTGTTGCTTGGCGGTTTTTCTTCAGTGGTTTCCGGGGCCGCCTATACGCGATTTACCAGAAATCTGGAAGGAATTCGCTTCAACTATCGCCCTGAAGTGAGCATGCTGGTGGATGGGTGATGGTTCGAAAACTCATTCCGATTGTTGGTGGAATCGTAGCGCTGGTAGCGGCCTTTATTTGGTGGCGTACCGAACAATCAGTACAAATATCAAGACAACAGATTCGAAACGAGAATCAAATTCAATTTACGCTGAAGCCTTGGATTGCTGCTAGTTCATCAGGGTTTGAGCCCATATCTGCCGCGGCAACGTTTCTTGATGCAGCCACTTTCTCCGGTAAGCTCTACGTTGCTTCCTCCAATTCTTTGCTCGAATATACAGCATCGCCGCCAGCGTTGAACCGATCCTTCCGCGCCGGATTGGAGCTGCCTTCGGCACCCATAACCGCACTGGCCGTTGGCCCCGCACTAGACGGCACTGGCGAACGACTCTACGTTGCCACCAATGGCGAAGGGATCTTAATTTTCGACGGTCAGTCCTTTGTGCATTTGCGTCCAGAACTGGCACTCATGCGGTCGATCACGGCCTTGGCATCAACCGGCTTATCAGGCCTGTTAGTAGGAACCAAAGAAGCCGGAGTATTTCGATTTGATGGCCATGGACTTTCCTGGCTGCATCCCAATTTACAGAAGCTGAAAGTTACTGCCTTAGCTGGTGACATAGCTGATTTGTGGATCGGCACCCGTGACAAAGGAGTGGGTCATTTTCAGGCTGGGCAACTATCTTTTACCGCTGAAGCAGAAGGCCTTCCCGATTCGCAAGTGCTCTCGCTCGCCATCGCCCAGCAAGCCGTATACGCTGGGACTCCAAGTGGAGTCGCACTATTTCGTGGAGGCAAATTTGACCGCGTTGTGGCACCTGGATTCTTTGCCCGTTCACTAGCAAATCACAGTGGCGGGCTCTGGATCGGCACACTGGAAGAGGGGATAATTAACGTTCCGCTAAACGGTCGCGTGCAGACCATTCCATTTGCCGCCGATGTCCGCCGCATCGTTCCAGTTGGCCCTGATTGGCTGGCTGTCACTCGAAGTGGAATCTTTATTATGGCCAAGTCCAAGCCCGAATTATTGCTGAAGGCCCCTGGCGCAATCCTCGCCGATGGCAATATTTCTGCACTATCTTTTGATTCTTCCGGACGTCTATGGGTCGGCTATTTCGACAAAGGGTTAGACGTCATTGCCGCCGATTTTCAATCTGCAACCCATGTTGAAACCGATTCAGTCTTTTGCGTGAATCGCCTTCTTATCGAACCCAATCGGCAGCGCATAACCGTTGCCTCCGCCAATGGCCTGGTGTTTCTTGATTCCAGCCTTCGCATCCGTCAGACCCTGTTGCGCGCAAATGGACTGATTGCCAATCACGTCACCGATGTTGTCCCAACGGAAACCGGTCTTGCCTTGGCTACTCCTTCAGGAATTACGTTCTTGGAACCCAACGGCACTCGCAGCCTCTACGCGTTTCACGGCCTTGTGAATAACCATGTCTACGCACTTTCACGGGAAGCAGATCAACTTATCGTGGGAACTTTAGGCGGACTTTCTATCCTTGAAAAGGACACAGTGAAAGCCAATTTGACTAGTGCCAATTCGGGTCTGAAACATAACTGGATTACGGCTATTGCTTCCGTGGGCAAACAGCATTACATTGGCAGTTATGGCGGTGGTGTGGTTAAACTAAATCCCACCCTGCAAATCGAAACGTTTCCAGACATGCCCAAAGACCTGATCATCAATCCCAATGCAATGCTTGTTACCGCAAAGGCTGTATATGTCGGTACTCTGGGACGTGGCCTGGGTGTCTATAATCGAAAGCAAGAGCGTTGGCGATTTGTGGAATTTGGTCTGCCTTCGCCCAACGTTACAGCATTCGCAATCAACGGCGACACACTTTACATAGGAACTGAAAATGGTCTGGTACGAGTACCTGAAAAGAACCTGGAGTTCTAATATGCGCCCTCTTCTGGCGATCATTTTTTTGATGCCCGTTTGGGCCGATGTCGGCGTGCTGATCCCCGGCGATAAACAATTGCCTGATCCAGCAGTGCTCTCTTTAGAAGAAACCTCTGTTGACATCAATGCCGATCAAAATGGCGTGCGCGTCCTTATCCGACAAATCTTTCGCAATCGAACCAATGCCAGCCTGGAAGGCAACTACGTGTTTTCATTGCCTGGCAGCGCCATTGTCAGCGACTTCGCTGTTTGGGATGGGCCCACGCGCATTGCCGGTGTGATCCTGGAACGTAAGCGCGCAGAAGAGATTTATAAAGATATCCGGCTGCAGTCGCTGGATCCAGGTCTTCTTCAAATGGGGGAGCGTGATTCTGATCAGGCGCAGCGTTCCGCAATCTTCTCTGCGCGCGTTGTTCCTATTCCAGCGTATGGAACCAAGCGTGTTGAAATTGAATATCATGATCGGCTGGCAGTGGAAACTCTGGCATCACTACTGGCCATTCCATTACGCCCATCGGCCTACAAATCGGTTTCCACTGGCAGGCTTTGGGTCACCCTGGAATTGAAGTCGAAGCATGCAATAAAAAACTTCGAATTAGCCAGCAAGACTTATCCATTGAAGGTAACCGAACAAACTGCGAATCTGGTGAAGGCTAGTTTGGAAGTTCCCAACTTTACGTTTTCAGAAGACTTCGCAGTGAAGTGGACTTACGATCCAACAAAGACAAATCAACTGGAAATTGCAACGTATCGGGACGCACTAGAAAATCCCACCGAGCCTGGATTTTTCCGCGCCAGCATGGTGCTTGCCCCATCGGCGTCCGCTGATACCGCCCCGCGCAATGTAGTTGCCCTGTTGGACGCGTCGCTCTCCATGCAATGGGAAAAGCTGGAACTGAGCTATCGCGCATTGGAGACACTGTTACGATCCTTGCGTCCAGCAGACAAGTTCAACGTGATTGTTTTTAATAGTCAGGTTGCTCTGTTTCAACCAAACCTTACTGCGGCTTCTACTCCAGAAATTGAAAAGGCTTTGACCTGGGTGAAGAATTCGCGATTGCGCGGCGGCACCAATTTGAAGGCCGCGCTAGAAGCTGGCTTGAATCAAAACGGTCCCAATAGTTATCTGGTTTTACTGACTGATGGCGGGGCTACCGAAGGTCTTTCGCATCCAAGCACTTTGGTTCCCTGGTACGAAGCTGCGTGGAATAAACTTCCAGTTGCCAATCGACCGCGAACCTTTGTTCTTGCGGTTGGTGACGATGCCAGTTCCAATATCCTGAAACCGATGGCTCGTTTGAATGGAGTGTTTGAATGGATTCGTTCCACCGAAGCTGCTGATTTCAAGCTGGCTGCTTTTTTAAATAAAATCGGTAAAAAGCCCACCGATGGCGTCAGTCTGACTGTAGATCCCAAGAATAACTTCGATCTTATTTATCCATTGCAGGACGCTCCATATTCTGGAACCATGCCCGCCTGGGTAGGTCAATATAAAAAGCCGGGTCGCGGAAATTTCTCTGTTCTGAACGCCAAAGCCAGTGTCACGCTGCCTGAACGCAGTTTGGATAATCCACAACTTCCACGCACCTGGGCCAAGGCTCGCGTAGATGCGTTGCTTGAGAAAATTGATCGTGAAGGTGAAGATAAAGCCAGCATTGAAGAAATCATTCGCCTATCCCGCAAGTATAAATTCGTCACTCCATATACTTCGTTTCTAGCTGCTCCCCGCGCCCTGCTGCGTCCGCGCCTCATACGTCCCGGTGATCCCGTTTTGCGCATTCATACGGATCCTTCTATCGTCAGTGTGGTCGCTCTCTTCTCCTTCGGAGTGGTTAAACCTTTGAAGTTCCTCAGTGGTGAAAATGTATGGCAAACTCGATTTCTTGCGCCTACGGATCTACCCGATGGAACCCATCCAGTGCGTTTATTACTTCGGGATCGGGAAGGCCGCGTTTATCGGGAACAGAAGACTTTCGTCATTCTCAGTAAGCCTCCATTGATTCGTGCCAAGTTGGACAAAGCCAGTTATCATCGCGGAGAACCTGTCCAAGTGAAAGCATTCGCATCAGAATCAGCGCGTATCATCGTGGCCCGTTTACATGGCGCAGAACCTGTGTATCTTCGCTGGAACGGGCAAGCCGCTGCCAGCATCGGATCAGTAACAATTCCGCCAGATCTTCCCCCTGGCCGATATAAAGTGAGCGTGACTGCGGAAGATATGGCACACAACATTTCGTCGCAGGAGGTGCCTCTTGAAATCCTCCCTTAAGCGCGTTTGGCAAAAAAGTCCCCTCACTTATAAACTGCTACTCCTTGCCCTTGTGACAACTTCCCTATGGGCTGATCTCTCGCCCTGGGTCCGTTTCGTTGACGTTGCCAGTAATCTTGAATCCGTCTTCTTTCGCAATCTTCCTGTCCCCGGCGGCCTGATTGCCTGGCGACGTTCCCCTCGTGAATCACGCGAAGAGTTGAATAAAGTGATCACACAATCGCCCAGTCGTGCGGACCTTTATGCCTTGCGCGCCCTTGAATCAGAGCGTCAACTGGACTTCGCAGCGGCTGAGTCGGATTGGATCAGGCACACCGAACTTGCCACCTCTAAGTTAGATGCCTGGACCGCCAAAGCCGATTATCACCATCGCCGTCTGGAGCCGCAGAAAGAATTAGATTCGCTTCGTCGCGCCATTGCGCAGCCCACTCCTGCTGTTGAATCGGAACTACCCGCCGATCAACAATCGTCTTGGAAGCTAGCCCTACGCGCCATTCAAGTTGTGCAGGATCAAGACCTGCGTGCCGATGTGGCGATGATCCAATACCGTGCTCTGATTGATCGGTATCCCAAAGAAGCAAGCGCTTACGCAACCTTCGCCGACTTCCTGCTGCTGCAACAAAGTTGGACTGAATATTCCACTTTGGCTGACACGTATAAAAAGTCATTTCCA
>JAYWBH010000360.1:0-1674 GCA_043781815.1 Bryobacterales bacterium
TTTGTGGTGTTCATCCACTTTAAGCAACAGCCAACCATTGGGCAATTTGATTGGTTCGGTTATGAAGTTACGATCCTTTTCCCAAACCATATCTTCCAGTTTTTTATCCAGTTCGCCTTTTTTGAAAGGTGGCAATTCGCCGGATTGTTCGGCGGTGGGCGCGTCGGAATTGTCACGGGCCAGATCTGGAAACTTTTCCCCTTTCCTGGCACGAGCAACTAAATCTTTAGCCTTCTTTTCTGCTGCAGCTTGTTGGGCGGCATCTTTGCCATCAGTAGAAACCAGGATTTCCCGCAAGAACAATCGCTCTTCCCGCTGGAACTCGGTCTGGTGATCGTCGTAATACTTGCGGATATCCGCTTTGGGAATATTCACCCGAGAACCAACTTCCTGACCAATCACACGGCGCGTCAAGATGCTGTTTTTCAGTTCCATCTTGTAATCTTCAAAAGTTTGGCCAGTCTCTTCGCGAAGTACTGCTTGGAATTTTTCGGGATCGCTGATTTTCAGTTTGCGCTGAATATCGGCGAGGTACTTGCTGACTTCGGAATCGACATTTACGGAGAGCTCTTTACCTTTCTGGACGAGCAGCATTTGATCAATGCGTTCGCGCAGAAAGTCTTTCTCTTTTTCAGCAGCCTGCTTCACCAAATCTGGTTCCTTGGCGGAGCGGCGCTTCACTTCTTCTTCCATCTGTCGCTTGGTGCGATCCAGTTCTGTGCGAGTAATAATTTCGCCATTCACTTTGGCTACGATCTGTTCAATTACTTTCGTGTCCGCAGCAAAGGACGTGATTGCAAATAAGGGGGCTATGACGACAGCAAACTTCATATGGTTTCCATTATCCTATAAGTCGAGTCCGGGGGACAGGCTGAATCCTGTATTCATCCGGTTACATGTGTGACAAAGCGGCACGGTCTTTGACGGGTGACGGGTAACAATATGAGTAGTTAGCGGCTTTGATTCCACATGCAGCAGAGGTTAATGCACGGCGAAGGCCATCGGTTAACGTAATTTATTATCCATGGCCCAACCGGCAGCTAAGCAGGCGAATGATCCCAAAAAGCCAGTGGAAACGCCAAGCCATAGGGAATCGCCACGAAGGTATGCAGCAGGAATGCTGATTAATCCCAGAAGCAAAATAATCCCACTGAGCCAATAGGAATGGCGGAAGGGGGTGTAAGGTGCAAACCAGGCAGCAGTTGCGCCACCGACGCCGGCCGCCAGCACATCGAAAATTAGAACCACGAGTTGCCAGAGGATCGGCAAACTGGGAGCATTGTCTGATGCGAAATAGGTAGGCTGGATGAAACCCATCAGGCGGAAGAAGCCTACAACCAAGCAAACCATCACAATATAGCCAGCGACGACGGCACCCATGCTTCTCATCATGAAATTATTCTGAGCTCCTGTGGCTTTAAGATACACAAGTATAGCTTTCCTTGTGCCTCGCTTGGTTGATTAGGATATTTTCTTGTGAGATGTAAGGTTAACGTGGGTAAGGCTGAAATGTGTTGCGTGGGTTGTGGCGAATTCGTTTCGATTTGTTCTAAACTAGGGTTTGCCTTTCGGGGCGCGTAGCTCAGTTGGTTAGAGCGCCTGCTTCACACGCAGGAGGTCTGGGGTTCGAGTCCCCGCGTGCCCACCATTCATTCCAAAGAACTTACCTGATTT
>JAYWBH010000361.1:0-5406 GCA_043781815.1 Bryobacterales bacterium
CTTTGGCAACGGACCGGTACAATTAAAGTGCTGAGACTTATGCAGACAACAGTCAATCTTCCAGACTCCCTTTACCAAAGCAGTGAGGCATTAGCGGAATCGCGTGGGGCCACAGTGGAACAGTTCATTGTTGAAGCTGTCAAAAAAGAAGTTCAAAGCACCCTGGTTTCACACACTGCCGCCAAGTGCATTGATGGCGAGGTTGCATTGCCCCTGATCCGATCTAGGAAGCCGGGAACTCTCGATCTCTCAAAGTTCGATTTTGATGATCTACTTACCTGACGTCAACGTCTGGATCGCACTGGCGGCGGAACGGCACACCCACAACCTTTTGGCGCGGAACTGGTTTAGCAATCTTCACGATGAAAAGCTTTTTTTCTGCCGACTCACACAGTTAGGGTTTCTGCGATTGTTGACCAACAAGCACGTCATGCAGGAAGAGGTAATGAAGCCAGACGAGGCGTGGAGAGCGTACCAGACTCTGCGACTGGACCGTCGAATCTACTACATGCCGGAGCCGAGTGAACTTCAAGAAATGTGGCCTTCATTTACTGCAGGCCATTTGAGTTCTCCGAAGCTGTGGACGGACGCCTACCTGTGTGCCTTCGCGAATGCTGCCAAATTGACCCTGATCACGTTCGACTCGAAGATGCCATCTTTGGGTGATGTATTTGTGCTGCCAGTGGACGCGGTCATTTGACTATTAGGGCCAAACGTCTGCAACTGGGGCAGTACTTTGTCATTTAGAATAATGCCCCGTTTGGAGGACTCGTCTTTTAACGTAAACTCAGAAGCCTATGGATTTCTTAAACAAAATAAAGTTGTGGCAATCTCAGGCGTGTAAGATCGAGCCACCGCCTGGTCGCTTCAAAGCGCGCGGGGGCCTTTGCGGCCCGGCTTTCTTCCCTGAAGGACGGGGGTTGCTCAATCCTGAGAAATGGCGTAAGAGTGGGACGCCATCGATAATGGTTATTGGCCACAACTTTGGTAGCTGCGGCTATCGAGTTAAGGTCGAGACGAAACTATGTGGGAGAGAGGATAACGAGCATACGTGGGAGAACCTTGCATCTTTGTTGAAAGATGCGAAGGTGCGCATCGATAAACGCATTATCACCATCGACGATTGCTTCATGACCAACTGGTTCGTTGGTCTGTTGCCAGGAGAAAAGAACAGAGTCCCTTTTCTCGTTCCTGGATGGCCCGGGGAGAAAGAATATGAGGCTGAATGCTTTGATCTACTAAAACAGCAGATTGAGGAAATTCAACCGCGTTTGATTTTGCTAATGGGTAAAGTGGTGGTTCTGAGAGCAAGCCAACTCATTCCAGAGCTAAAATGCTGGAGATGGGAGACGAAGACAGAACCAAGTTGGCCTAATATTCGAAGCTGCGGTGAAAATGTTCGGATCATTTCCCTGAAAAACAATCCGATTGTTGTCGCTGGGTTGTGGCATACCAGTCTTACCGATGGACTCAAAAACAATCTTGAGGTACTCGCGAAGGCAGCAAAGGCGGTTGCTTCGTGAAGCCCCTCAGCGCTACTTCGCCGCTACCGTAGCCCTTGTCGCGCCCGTCGAAATTCCACCATCCACTAACATCGTCTGACCCGTGTAATATTCACTCGCGTCCGAAGCCATGAACACTACCGCCCCATCCAAATCCGCAGGTGCACCGGGACGCCTCATTGGAATGCGATCAATAATATATGCCAGCCATTCTTTGTTCTCATACAGCACCGCATTTTGCGATGTCTTGAACCAACCAGGCGCCAAGCAGTTTACGGTGATGCCGTGCTTGCCCCAATCGTCGGCCAGGCTCATGGTCATCTGCTTCACGCCGCCTCGGCTGGCGCAATACGGCGTCAGGCCTGCATATCCGAACACGCTGGTTACTGATCCAATATTGATGATGCGACCGTATTTACGAGGGATCATGGTCTCTCGCGCTACAGCCTGGGCCACAAAAAATTCGCCGCGCAGGTTTGTTTCCAAAACCAAATTCCAATCGTCCCAACTGAGGTCCACTGCTGGCTTCCGGACGTTCAATCCGGCGTTGTTTACCAGAATGTCGATCTTGCCGTAATGTGCAACAGCGGCCTTCACAGCGTTCTGAATGCTGTCGTAATTACGGACGTCGAGTTCCACCGGAAAGGCCTTGCGACCCATCGCTTCTACTTCTGCTTTGAACGGATCCAGGTCGGCGATTTTACGGCTGGTGATCACCAAGTCCGCACCGGCGCGGGCCAGGGCACGACCCATATATTGGCCCAGGCCACGGCTGGTGCCGGTTACCAGAGCAACTTTGCCTGTTAAATCGAAAATTTGGCTCACGGCTTTAGCACTACCTTCATTAGGGTTGGGTCTTCATGGTTGTACAGTTTGTTGAACCAGGCAGCGCCTTCCGACAGCGGTGCAACGGCTGAAATCAGCGGTGCCACTTTGATGATGCCGCGGGCCATCATGTCGATGCACTGAGGATATTCGCCGTTCGATGCGCACGATCCTTGCAAACGGATTTGACGGGTCACAACGTATTGCAGTGGGATTTCGATGTTCGGTTGCAAGTTGCCGATCAGCGTGACCGAACCGCCTTTGCGGACTGAGTAAATCGCAGTCTGAACGGGAACCGTGTAGCCCACGCATTCAAACGCAACATCGGCACCACGACCACCGGTGAGGGCGCGCACAGCTTCGGGTACGTTCCCTGTCTTCGAATTGATTCCATCGGTTGCGCCCATAGCAATGGCGGCGGCGATCTTGGAATCTTCCATGTCCACCGCGATGATGCGCGTACAACCTGCGGCCTTGGCGGCTTGTAACGTCACTAGGCCGATCATGCCGGTTCCAATGATCACAGCAGTGTCACCGAGTTTGACTGGAGTGATGGCTACGGCGTGAACGCCAATGGACACAGCTTCAATCAATGCCGCTTGTTCAAATGGAAAACTATCGGGCAGGCGATACATGATACGGCGCGGGACCGAAACATATTCGGCGAACGCACCGTGACGTTTGAATTCCTTGGGTGCCACTCCCACCACTTCGCGATTGTCGCAAAGGTTCACATCGCCCTTAACGCAGAAATCGCACTTGCCGCAATAGACAGTGGAATCAAACGTAACGCGATCGCCTACGTTGAGATCTTTCACATTGGTGCCAAGCTCGGCTACTTCGCCGGAAGCTTCGTGACCCATGATGAGTGGCGGATTGCGACGGCCAGAGGAGCCGTCAAACCCATGGACATCGCTGCCACAGATGCCGCAAGCACGGACGCGCACCAGGACGTCGTCCGGGCCGATGGTGGGCATGGGGAAATCGACGAGCTCTAGTTTTTTGTATTCGGTTAGGAGGAGTGCGTTCATTGGACTTTTACGATTGTATCGAATTTCAAAAGGAGTTTACCTGCGCATAGGCTGTCTTTTCCCCAAGACTTTGAGATACTTTTAGTCAGATGACCCCGAATATGAAGCACCTTGTCGCGCCCTTGATTCTGATTCTTGTGTCGGCTACGGCAACGTTCGCCGCCACACCTATGACCAAGCTACGCATTGAGGTGAAGAAAGCGACCACGCAAAAACCGGTGGAGCAGGCCAGCGTCACGGTTCGCTTTGTGCAAGGGCGATCCCCCATAAAGCTTGGGGCAAAGGTGCGGACATCTTATTACTTGAAGACTGGAATTGATGGCGTGGCTTCTATCCCCTCTATTCCGCAAGGAAAAATTCTGGTGCAGATTAGAGCCAATGGCTTTCAAACTTTCGGAGAGGAATTTGAAGTTTCCGAAGAAGAGAAAACCATTGAAATCAAGTTGAAAGATCCACAGGCGCAGTATTCGGTGCACCAGTAGGATTATTCGATTGCTGCAATGGCGTCGATCTCAACACGAACGTCGCGCGGTAACCGAGCCACTTCC
Source organism: Bryobacterales bacterium (assembly GCA_043781815.1). Lineage (GTDB taxonomy): Bacteria > Acidobacteriota > Terriglobia > Bryobacterales > Bryobacteraceae > JANXSF01. The sequence goes on from JAYWBH010000361.1 coordinate 3,907, forward strand.
ACCGTTGCGCGTGCCGGTAAACTTCCGCTGAAGTAGCGGCTATACACATCATTGATTTTTCCGAACTCGGACATGTCCTTGATGAACACGGTAGTCTTCAACACCTTTTCCAAAGATGAGCCCGCTGCTTCAAGGACTGCTTTCATATTTTCCAACACCCGCTCAGTCTGCGCTGAAACATCGCCCTCTATAATCTGGCCGGTTGTTGGATCAAGCGGAATCTGACCGCTGCAATAAACAACACCGTTATAGATGACAGCTTGCGAATAGGGTCCAATTGCCTTGGGGGCGTTTTCCGTAGCTACGATTTTCTTGGTCATGGATTTCCTATTTTAGGGCATTTGCAGCGTGCCAACTATTTCGCGGACATTGCTGATCTTTTGGGCGGCCAGGAAATCGCCCAACTCCTTGGCGATACGCAAGGGCGAACTGGGGTCCCAGAAAGTTGCCGTGCCCACTTCAACAGCGGTCGCCCCGGCTATCATGAATTCCGCTGCATCTTCCCCAGTGCCGATGCCGCCGAGTCCCACCACTGGTATCTTCACCGCGCGCGCAACTTCGTAAACCATGCGCAGCGCAATGGGTTTTATGGCGGGCCCTGAAAGGCCTCCGAACCCGGCACCGATTCTGGGCTTCCGAGTTCTGGCGTCCACGGCAAGAGAGATGAATGTATTGACCAGACTGATGGCATCGGCACCACCTGCTTCAGCGGCTTTGGCGATGGCGGCGATGCTGGAAACGTTTGGGGACAGCTTAACCATAACTGGACGCCTGGCAATTTGCTTCACACTGGCGACTAAGTTTTCCAGCATCGCGGTATCGCTGGAAAAGAAAATCCCACCATGTTTTGTATTGGGGCAGGACACGTTCAATTCGTAACCTGCTAAGCCCTCGGCGTCTTCTAAAACTTGAATGACTTCCAAATAATCGGCCTGTTCATAGCCGAATACATTGGCGAAGATCGGGGTCTGGTAGCGACGAAGGCTGGGCAACTTTTCTTTCACAAACGCCCTCACCCCGATGTTTTGCAGACCAATGGAGTTGATCATGCCGCCTTCGGCCTCCCAAATTCGCGGGGGTGGGTTGCCCGCTATCGGTTCGCGGGAAAGTCCTTTGACGATGATGCCGCCCAGTTGGCTAAGGTCGACGATAGATTCAAATTCAACTCCGTATCCGAATGTTCCCGATGCTGCTAGCACTGGATTGGCTAGGGTTATTCCGCAGAGGCTGGTTTGAAGGGCCTGTTTCGTTTGTTGATTCAAAGCTTCTTAACAGTTTAGCGAACCAGCCAACATTACAGTTGATTAAGGTGCGGCTTAAGGTGTTTGTTCGATAGGCCTATTCTGTTTTTCAGTGGAATATAGAGGTGCATCCCAAAGGAAATAGTGTCAGAAGCATCTGCCAACGCGGCTCCATTCCGTTCGTTATCGGTTAAGTTTTTCCGTTTCACCTCGCTACTGGTGTTGTGGATTGTGATCGTTATTCTTGCCTACGATATTA
>JAYWBH010000362.1:0-5389 GCA_043781815.1 Bryobacterales bacterium
AACAATGCCCCTCCGTGAACGAGTCGCGCTGCTTCCACAAGAGCCTGGTGTCTACCTCTACAAAGATGCTGCGGGTACCGTCATCTATGTCGGTAAAGCCAAGAATCTGCGCGCTCGCGTTCGTAACTATTTCACTGAAGAAAGCTTGGCAGGGGCGAAAAATGGCACCTTGATCAGTGTCGCCACCTCTCTGGACTACATTCTGGTGGATAACGAAAAGGAAGCGCTGGCCCTTGAAAACAACCTGATCAAGCAATACCAGCCACGCTTCAACATCCTGCTGCGTGACGACAAAACTTACCCCTACATCAAAATCACTAACGAAAAATATCCGCGTGTTTATGTGACCCGCCGTCTCAACAAGGAAGATACTTTCTACGGCCCCTATTTTCCGGGCAACTTAGCCTACCGCACCGTTGATCTGATTCATCGGCGTTTCATGGTCCCCTCCTGCAAGATCGATCTCACCCGCAAACATCCGCAACCTTGCCTGGAATATCACATTAAACGCTGCCTGGGTCCCTGCGTAGAAGGGCTCACCACCGATGAGGAATACGCTGCTGCCACCCGCCGAGCCAAGCTGTTTCTGGAAGGCAAGCACAAGGAACTTCGCGAAGAGATTCGTGGACAGATGGCCCGTGCCTCTGATGATCTGAACTTTGAACGGGCCGCCTCCCTTCGCGACCTTCTAACCACTGTCGACGAAATGGAAGAGCGCCAGAAAATGGCTGCCGCTTCCGGTGACGATGTCGACATCTTCGCCTACCACGCCGAAGCCCCCTTGGTCGCTGTGAATTTATTTCACGTGCGCAACGGTCGCATTGTGGATCGCAAAGAAATGTTCTGGGAAGATCAACTGCAGTTCGATCCGCAGGAATTCATCGCAGCTTTACTGAAGCAGATTTACCTTGGTGGCCGCTATGTTCCCGGCCTGATTCACGTCCCCGCTGAATTTGAGGATCGCGAACTGCTGGAAGAAATCCTCAGCGAAAAACGCGGTCGTAAAGTGGAAATACTTACCCCGCAACGTGGCCAAAAGAAAGCCCTGGCGGAACTGGTGGGTACCAATGCGCAACACAGTTTTGAAAGCCGCTTCCGCATTCTGAAGCCGTCCAGTTCTTCCATCGCCAGTGCGATAGAAGAGGCTTTGGGATTGCCCGGGCCGCCCAATCGGATTGAGTGCTTCGACATCTCCCACATTCAAGGAACAGACAAAGTGGGCAGCATGGTGGTGTGGGAAAACGGTCGGATGAACAAAGCCGCCTATCGCAAGTTCATCATCAAAACTGTGATCGGCAACGACGATTTCGCATCCATGCGGGAAGTGGTTCTGCGGCGCTATAGTCGCGTGTTGGAAGAAAAACAGACCATGCCCAGCCTGATCCTGATCGACGGCGGACTGGGCCAACTGCATGCCGCTCAGCAATCCCTGGAAAAGTTGGGCATTCTGACGCAGCCAGTGGCCTCCATCGCCAAGCGCGAAGAGTGGATTTATGTATTGGGTCAGGAAGAGGAACCCATCGTGTTGGATCGTCACTCCCCTGTGCTGCATCTCATACAGGTGATCCGGGATGAAGCGCATCGGTTCGCCGTCACCTTTCATCGCACTCGTCGCAATGCTGTTCGTCTTACCAGCGAACTGGCTGAAATTCCCGGCGTTGGCAAAAAGACCGTGGAAAAATTGTTGCGTACACTTGGAAGTATTCAACAAGTGAAAGCAGCACAAGAGGAGCAACTGGCAGCAGTGGTGGGCCCGGCAGCCGCCCGCAAGTTACGACAATTTTATGATTCCCAACAAAGCAATAACCCACACCCCGATTATCGAACCGCTGGCTGAACGCTGGAGTCCGCGCGCATTTACCAGCCAATCCGTACAGCCGGAAAAGATTCAGTCTCTGCTTGAGGCATTCCGCTGGGCGCCTTCCAGCATGAACGAACAGCCCTGGTACATAGTAATGGCTACCAAGGATGATCCGGCCAACTTCGATAAGTTGCTAGCCTGTCTGGTGGATGCCAATCAGGTGTGGGCCAAAAACGCTCCACTATTGATGATCACGTTGTATAAGACCACCTTCAACCGCAACAGCACACCGAACCGCGTCGCTTTGCACGATACCGGAATGGCACTGATGGCCTTATCTACCCAAGCCGCCGCTTTGGGTTTGCAGGCGCACGGTATGGGCGGAATTCATTTGGACAAGATTAAGCAGGATTTCAGTCTGCCCGCAGACGTGGAACCTGTGGCTGGAGTAGCCATTGGTTACCCCGGCGAAGCTGATCAACTGGCAGAGCCATTACGTTCACGCGAGGTGGCTCCGAGGACGCGTAAAATTTTGAAAGACTTCGTGTTTGAAGGCACATGGGGTAACTCGACTAAGTTACTGTAAATCAATTTTGTTAGTGCGAAGAGCAAGTACGGTACGGTCTGTACTAACCGATTTGGCTAAGCCTTATGGAGGATTGTACATGTAACTTAGTTCTGGTACTTTTAGGGTGCAAATCCCCCAAAGGTACTAAGAGATGCATAACCACTTATCGTTAAAATTGATTTTAGCCGCTTTCATTCTCGTTCCAAAGGCACAAGCAGTTGACCTTGTCCTTTACCCCAACGCCCCCATTCCTGTCGCCAACGTTCTAGGAAACAGAACCAGCTTCGCTCCTGGATTCTTTTCCGGTTCCTGGCAGGCCAACGCCACGGCTGCTGGTCAGAAACAGGAACTATATGTGCCGGCCACTGCGCTGTTTCCGGGATATCCCGGCGGAGTTAAAGTCTCTGACATTGCTTCCATTAGTTATTGGACCAATAAATCTGGCACTGTCGCGCAGCCCGACTGGTATTTGTTGCTCTACACAGCGAAGACTGGCGCTGGGGATACTGGTAGTTTTTATCACAGCCGCCTTACCACGGAACCCGCATATACAGGCACTCCCGCAGCCAATGCACCACCCAACGTGTGGCATCAGTGGGCCACCAACGACCCCAGTTTTCCTCTGAAGTTTTATGATACAAACCGCAATGGTGGAATCTTTGGTGGTATCGCCTCTGATCCTACCCTGGCCACATTGCAAGCCGGGCCAATCACCTGGGGCCCTCCAGGATTAGTTACTCCTACCGACTATCGCTCCGAAGTGATTTTATTTTTCAGTATTCAAACAGGAACTTGTTGCGCATTTGGCTTCAATGGCTTAGTGGATGGTATGACGATCACCCTAAAGACTGGAGAAGTTTCCCGCATCAACCTGGAAGCAGTTCCCATTGACACTCCCTTTCAGATTCGTTACGCATCCAACCTGACCGCCGGAGATTCGGTAATCAATATCTCCAATAACGGAGCAAATGGCGCGCCGAGTTCGGGTCCTAGCTTCGGTGGCGGAGTTGGGAACATCTGCGTCAACGCCTACGCGTTTTCACCTGATGAACAACTTATATCCTGCTGTTCCTGTTTAGTAACTCCCAATGGATTAGTGGCGCTCTCCATCAAAACGGATCTTGTCTCCAATACGTTAACCGGAGTTATTCCCGATTCCGTAGTGATCAAGCTTGTGAATACCGGAGCAGGTGCCAATTTCACATCGAATAGTTGTGCCAACAGCGCCGCGCTGCCTGGTACGCCAAACTTTCCACTGGCCTCTGGCATGCATGCCTGGGGAACCACGATTCACTTGGATCCAGCGGGAAAATATACGGTCAATGAGACACCCTTTGCTGGAGCAACACTCTCTGCCGATGAACTTGCCAGCATTGCCAACCGGTGTACAAATATCGTTGGAAACGGCAGTGGCTTTGGTGCTTGTAAAGTCTGTCGAAACACTGGATTAAGCTCCCTACGGCAGTAAAAAGACGCGTTTGATTCTGCCTCGTAGTTTCTGCCCCTTGTGGAGCGGCTGTCAATTTCTCATCGAATTGACAGCCATTTTTTTATCTGAGGCGTGAGTTAGTTTCACTTGCACTTACGTGCCAACTGCAATGGGGTGTTCGATCCGTGTTGCAGGCGGAATTTACTGAAGGCGAAGGCGCACGCATGTACTCTTTTACTTGGATCGAATAGCGGTGAACTCACCCTCAATCGAAAATTCGACGGCAATCACCGTGCCAGTTATTTTAGTTGCAGAATCGATGGTCCCCGTATAGACCACGGTCACTGGACCGCCCTGGGATTCGCCCTTATAGGTCCAAGTAGCACTCTTTCCGGCCACTTTGCCGTTGATCTGGACACTGCCCTGGTCATTGGTGCAGGTTCCAGTTAATACATTGTCTTTCTGAGAAAAAGTGCAGTCCTGCTTGCTCTCATTCCCGCCGGCGTTACGCCGAATTTGCCATGTCCCATTGAGGGAGGCATCGTCAGCGGCGGCAGCGACAATAGCCAATGCTGCTAGTGAAAAACAGAGGAACAGTGTTTTCATGGGCTCGACTTTTGAACGAAGTATTGGAACTCAGTACCATGATGAAATTATATCGGAACCGATTGCCGAATTGCCCACGTTGTTTCAGTGGTTGGCAGCGGTTTCGACCAACGGCACCGCTTGGCTTTCACCGCACGTGGTACATTTTGAGGGAGGTAACGCTATCAATGAAGCACACCATTCAAGTCCGAATATTTCGCGGTGAGCTGCAGTATGTCGCCGAGTGTTTGGATCTGCCTGTTGTGACGGAAGCGTCCACCCTTGACGAACTGACCGCCAATATCCAAGAAGCAATTTCTCTGCATCTGGAAGGAGAAAATCTGGAAGATCTGGACTTAGCGCCGAATCCTACCATCCTCGCTACGATGGAACTTCAAGCAGTTGCCTAATGGCCAAGTTGCAAACTCTTTCTGGGAAAGATCTCCTGCGGATCTTCTTGGGATTTGACTTCCGCCAGGTCTCGCAAAAAGGCAGTCATATCAAACTCCGCCGAACATTGCCAACCAACGTTCACCAAATTCTGACGATTGTTCATCATGCCGAGCTGGATAGAGGCACTTTGCACGCGATTTATCGCCAAGCACTCCGATTTATTCCAGAGTCTGAGTTGCGACCACACTTCTATTCCCAGTGAACATCCGCGACCCTCAAATGCCCGAGTACCAGGAATAGCCAGCTTCCGAGGCCCCTGAACCCATGCCCTTGCCGAATCCTTTCAGACTATCGGTCAGCGTCAGCCGAGTAATGTACTTCACGCTCTTGTAACCAAGTTGACGAGGGACACGCAAGCGCAGTGGGCCGCCGTGACCTGCTGGAAGATCGCCGCCATTCATTCCATACGTAACCAACGTTTGCGGATGCAGGGCATCGGCCATATCGACGCTGTCCCACCAGCCGGGCTGTATCGAAAAATAGACAACATACTTGGCCTGCGGCAGAGCCCCAGCAACGTTCAACACATGCGATAGTGGCACGCCGATCCACT
>JAYWBH010000363.1:0-5385 GCA_043781815.1 Bryobacterales bacterium
CAGTAGTTGTCCTTCGTTTGGCAACTCCTAGAGTCAACCCCGTCAATAGGACATTTCTACTTTGCTCAATTAGGACATTATCATTTTGCCGTGACACCCACGTTGGCTCATGTTGACAAGACGCCCCCAAACCCCGCACAATCAGAATCGCGGATGGGATCGGTCTTTCGCGAAGCAATTGGAGCAGTTTTGACAGTAGAACCACCGCAAACCACAACCACATCCTCTACCGCTGCCAGCATCAATCTGGAATCGGAAATTAAACGACGGCGAACTTTTGCCATCATTTCCCATCCCGATGCGGGCAAGACGACGCTCACAGAAAAGCTGCTACTCTACGCCGGAGCGCTGCATGCCGCTGGTTCTGTGCGTCCTAAAAAGAATCGCGGCCACGCCACTTCCGATTGGATGGCGATTGAACAGGCCAGAGGCATCAGTATCACTTCCACTGTTCTGCAATTTGAATACGCCGATTGTTTGTTCAACCTGCTGGACACCCCAGGCCATCAGGATTTCAGTGAGGACACCTATCGCACGCTTTCCGCCGTCGATAGCGCCGTGATGGTGTTGGATAGCGCCAAGGGAATTGAGCCCCAAACCAGAAAGCTATTTGAAGCCTGCCGCCTGCGCAATATTCCCATTCTCACCTTCATCAACAAAATGGATCACTACGGGCGCGATCCGTTGGAATTGCTGGATGAAGTGGAAAGCCTTCTGCAGATTGCCGCAGCTCCCATAAACTGGCCAGTTGGTTCAGGCAATCAGTTTCGGGGCGTAGTGGATTTGGCAACCAGACGTCTGCTGCAGTTTAGTCCCTCCATGGGTGGGCAGTTGAAATCGGAAGCCTGGACAGCGTCGTTAGACGATACGGCTTTAGAGGAAATGGTTGGAAAGGAAAACGCTCTTCAACTTCGGGAAACGCTGGCCCTGCTGGAAGCTGCCGGATCTCAATTTGATCGCGAACGATTTTTGAATGGCAGCCAGACCCCAGTATTCTTCGGCAGCGCGCTGAACAATTTCGGAGTGGAAGCCTTCCTGGAAGCGCTGGTGGATTTAGCACCTCCTCCCACTCCTCGCAGCAATAAAGGTACACCCATCGACCCGAAGTCCGCCGTCTTTTCGGCTTTCGTGTTTAAGATCCAAGGCAACATGGATCCACAGCATCGCGATAGTATGGCGATTCTGCGTATCTGTTCCGGTCGCTTTGAACGGGACATGCTGGTGAACCATCCTCGTCTGGGTAGGAAGATCCGCATGACGCGGTTGCATCGGTTGTTTGCACGGGATCGGGAAACCATTGAAGAAGCATTCCCTGGCGACGTCGTGGGCGTGGTCAACCCCGGGTTGTTCGCCATTGGCGATACGCTCAGCACTGCTGACGATATTGAATACGAGCGTATGCCCAGCTTTCCACCAGAGCATTTTTGCAGTCTGCAAAACGGCGATGTCACTCGCAATAAGCAGTTCCGCAAGGGTATGGAGCAGTTGGCGGAAGAAGGTGTGATTCAGGTTTATAACTCCGTGGATACCATTCGTCGCGAACCGATTTTGGGGGCTGTGGGCAGGTTGCAGTTCGACGTGGTGGAAGCGCGGTTGTTGCAGGAATATAACGTAAAAGCGACGTCGGGTCCACTGCCTTATGTCTGCGCTCGTTGGCCCCGCGGAACGCCAGAAGATTTGAAGAAGTTGCGCAATCAGATGACTAGTGGAACGCTACTGGCTACAGATCACAATGGGAAAACTGTTTGTCTGTTCAGTTCCACCTGGGACATGAAGCGCTTGATAGAAATCTGCCCGACCGTTCATTTTTCCGATATCGGATGACATTGGCATCCCTGCCTGCAGTGACGTGGCGTCGCCCCACGAAAGCGAATGAAAGCCGTTCACTTAGATGCGGCTTTCAACCCTGACCTTCTCAACCTCTGAACAATGCTGCATGATGAAATTTTAAGAGCTGAAACAGGGAGCTGAAATGGACAAGCCAGGAGGCTTGTCCCACCCGAACTACCAACTTCGAAATTTATACGGTTTGAGCACGCTCTCAGGCAGTGTATGTTTGGTTTTCGTCGTCGGACACTCCATTCGGCGTGCCTTTTGTAGCGTGAAATCATAAGAGCCTATAATTCCGGTTCTATTCGCAACTCGAAGATCCACGCTGGATTTGGACCTAGAAAGTCGAATAGGCGAAGTAGTTGAAATCGCCTGGACGGTCACATGGCCTTCTCCAAAGTCCGACAAACGCCACCGGACGCGGGCATATGAAAGAATGAAGACATGAAGCGTCCATTTACCGCGAGCGTATGGAGAGAAGGCGGCTGCCACATCGCTCACTGCCTCGAAATCGATGTTGCTAGTCAAGGCGAGACCGAAGAGGAGGCCTTGTCTGGTCTCAAGGAAGCATTGGAACTCCACTTCGAGCCGCCGCAGGCAACCCGTCCTCCTTTGCTACGGACTATCGAGGTGGAGGTTGGCGCGGCTTAGTCCGCAGCCGTACCGCGAGGTCAAGCGTCGTCTTGAATCTGCGGGCTTTGTTGAGACGAGCCAAGACGAGTCAAGAGGGTAGTCATGTAAAGTTCGTTCGGCGCACTGCGTTATTGTTCGACACCGCCAGTGCCGAAAAAGGCAGAAATAGCTGTGGGTACCCTGCGCAGTATTCTCAGTCAGGCGCACGTCGATCTGGAACATTGGGAGACGCTCTGATTGCCGATTAGTGGCGTTGCCGGATCGACGAGGCTTGCGGCCCAGTTGGATTCCGGTGCGTGCCAGAGGTGTCTGACCCCGGATTTCGTGACCCCGGATTTCGACCCCGGATTTCCCGCTACCTGAACCCCGCGAGCCAACCCTGCGAGAACTGGCCTTCGAAATGTCGCAATTGCGCGAACGAGTGGAAGACCTCGAAGATCTGCGAGATCTGCTTGCCGCAGAGAATGCCGCGCAAGGTCGCCCTGGTATTGTTTGGGTGCAAGCGAAGAAACAACTTGATCTTGATTGATGCTTCCCGGGGATCGATCAAATGGAATGACAAATCGCTGTTTCCGGTGTACTTTGGATCATGGAAACAGTAAAGGTCGATTTGCCCGTGGCACTCCTCCAAGCAGCAAATCTTGATGCTAATAACTTTTCACAGGAAACGGCACGGCTACTTGCCTTGGAGTTGTTTCGTGAGGAAAAGATATCTTTGGGCCGCGCTGCCGAACTTTGCCGGACTCCACTTTCTGCATTTATGGATTTTACGGCAGCGCATCAAATCTCCCCGATACGATACGGCGTAACTGAGCTTGAAGAAGACCGGCGTGTGTTGGACGAACTCGGTTTGTGACCGTAGTTTCCAACTCATCACCGCTGATCTCGCTTGCTAAAATCGAGTCTTTCCATCTTCTGCAACAACTTTACGGAACGATGTTGATCTATAAAATCTATGCGGCCGGATCAAGGCTTGTCAGCGCATCCGAAACTGCCAACGCCGCATGGGTTCAGGTCCGTGCCAGAGGTGTCTGGTTAGAGGTGTCTGACACCGGACTTATAGGGAGTTTGGGAAAGGGTTAATGTTGCCACGTGGTTGATATTTCAACTAAAGCCAACGTAGATATGCGCCAAAGAGTAAAAACAGACCCAGAACAAGAAACCGAACGTTAATCCAAGATGCTGTCGGAATCAGAACTGACTTGCTCGGTTTGAAAGGGTTGTAAAGTACTTCCACTGCAGAGCCTGGTTGATATTTGGCAACCACTTTTTCAGCATCGGAGTGAGAGCGATAAAAACGTTCTCCGCCGAAGTAAAGTCGTTTGCTTGTCTGCTTTTCCCCATCTGCGAGGTATTCATATTCCACGTTGGCCGAGTAGCCACCCTCCGCATCGGTACGCACGAAACATCGGGATACGTGACCCAGGGTTTTTAGCCAGGTATTCCTAGCAAAGTGCGCATGTATCGTAATCACAATTGCAAAGAAAATGCTGAATGAGCCACTCAAGAGCAGAATTATCATTACACCATCGACTCTGTGCAAGGAGATCAATCATATTCAAGATAGCCTGGACGTGGGATTTCCAGCAAGCCCACAGTTACAAAGTGCCACCGATCGTTTTCTGAGCGATGTATACTTACGTAGAATCATGGAAATCCTTGTAAATTCCACAGAAGCATCCCTGCTAACGGCCTTCCGCCGACTGCCGCCCGATGCCGCTGGCGAGTTGTCTCGATTGATTGAGCGGCTGGCCGCGCTTGCACCGGAGCGCAAGATCGACTGGTCTGATTCCTGGTCTGATGAAGACTTGAAGGAGTTCCGTGCCGCTTCAGTTCAGCGACTTGAAGGAAGCGAATCAGAGGAAGTGATTTGAAGCCGGGCGACGTCGTGGTTGGTGTCCTTGAAGGAGCCGTAGAAACGAAAGTCCGCCCCGCCGTTGTCATAGCAAGCACAGCTTATTTGGCTGAACGCCCAGACGTCCTTGTGGGAATTCTCACCACGCGACCGCCGAAGCCTTTGACGTCCTCTGATTATTCCCTTCAAGACTGGCAAGCGGCTGGGCTCCGCGCGGAATCCCATTTTCGTGCATATGTGCTGACGGCTCACCGCTCAGAGCTGACGATCATCGGCCACCTCAGCGATCGCGACTGGAACAACGTTAGGGCTTGCGTTGGTAACGCGTTTGCCAAATAGCCAAGAGCCAAATAGAAGGATCGCTTCAAACCCGCGCTTACGATTCGCCCCAATCGGGTGCCAATAAACCACTAAAGTTGCGCCGTCCCCGCTCCCCATGCTAACCTCTAATGAGTTGGGAGGCAGTGCGCTGTATGTTGCTGCCGCTTGTACCACACACACCATGGCAAGAAAACAAGGCAAAAAGTATCTAGCTGCCGCAAAACAGGTAGATGCACTCAAGTCATACTCGCTTACAGAAGCGGTTCCTCTCGTTCAAAAACTCAAATTCGTCAAGTTTGATGAGACTGTCGAAGTCCACCTGCGTTTGGGCGTGGATCCCAAGCATGCTGACCAAATGGTTCGTGGCACGGTTGTGCTGCCGAATGGATTAGGACGGTCCGTTAAAGTATTGGTGATCGCATCGGGTGACAAAATTCGCGAAGCAGAGGCGGCGGGTGCTGACTTCTTCGGCGGCGAAGAAATGGTCACCAAAATTCAGGCGGAAAACTGGCTGGCTTACGATTCCGTGATCGCCACCCCTGATATGATGCGCAGCGTTGGTAAATTAGGTAAGGTACTGGGTCCTCGTGGCCTGATGCCGAATCCCAAAACAGGCACCGTGACCACAGACATCACCAAAGCTGTTACCGAAGCCAAGGCTGGTAAGGTTGAATTCCGCGTAGATAAAACCGGCGTAATTCATGCTCCAGTTGGCAAGGTCAGCTTCACCACGGAAAAACTTTTCC
>JAYWBH010000364.1:0-15578 GCA_043781815.1 Bryobacterales bacterium
TGTTGCGGATCAACTTCCCACGGATGTAAATATGTTACTAAAGTTAACCCCTGACTCTGTGCTGTGGAAACTCCTAACTGAGTAAGGGGCATGGGGAAAAGTCGTAAATATCCACCGCCACCGACGGGCATATTGGGGCCCATAGGCACCTTGAACGTGGTCATGGGACACTCCACGATTTCCCCGGATTTAGTTTTTAAGCGGAATGGCTGGCGCGGAGCATTGGGTACGCCGTACGTATCGTGCCGCACTGGAAAAATACTGGAATCGTACTGAAATCCACATTCGGACAGGACGTCCAGAGCCCAACTGGATTTGGCAACAATGGAAAAGCTGGGGGCGCGATATCCCTTTACGGCAACGCCACCGGCCTGTTCCAGAACATTTTTTGCCCGCAGAGTATCTTCTCGAAATTCTTCCGGGGTCAGTTTGAAGATCAACCTATGCCAATAGGAATGGCAGGCCAACTCATGGCCACGGTCAACAATTTGTTTCACTAAATTGGGATACTTATCAGCGACCCAGCCCAGAACAAAACAGGTGCTTTTGACGTTCCAGGAATCGAACAAGTCCAGCAATCGATGGGTATTGTCTACGACACGACTGGGATAGGAATCCCATTGTGAACGGTTGACAATATCGGAAAAGGCTTCAACGTGAAAATAGTCCTCTACATCCACGGATAAAATTCCGATCGGGCGGGTGTTTGTCGACAATTTGGAATCTAAGGCCATATCGGGGAAGCTACTCCCATTTTCGCATATCGACCGAACTCACGAATAAGTTCACATTTGAACCATACCTAAATACTGGTTCACTAGTGCTATTGGATTGCTATGCTACTTGTAATCATTAGTTTACAGCATAGCGATATGTTTTTTCTTAATATTTCGTCTCTAGAATTCAGGACAGAGGTGGACAGTAAACAATGCAAAGAGCAATTTTCCTGATCGCCCTGCTGGTATTTCCAGTAAGGGAATGCGCGGCTCAAACCAGAATCGATTTGAGTTCGCAATCAAAAACAGTGGATTTTTCAGGGGCAACCTATACCCTTCCAGTTCGTACAGGGCCTGCACTTGCGGGCACTTGCAGGACTGGCGAACTTTTTTACAAGACAACTGCCCCTGCCGGGCAAAACCTATATGGCTGTACCTCCACCAATGTCTGGACACTGCAGAGTGGAGGTTCCGGGAGTAATGGAACTGGCAGTGGCGGGGCGGTAAGCAGCGTGTCTGGAAAGACAGGGGACGTTAGATTACAACTCACCGACTTGACGGACTTCAAGGTTGATCTTTCCAATGGAACGATTACGGTGGGGGCAGGGTGTAGCGCTTCGTTGCCCTGCACCATTCGCTTTGGATCAAAAACCTACCTGATCCCGGCACCGGCGACGATCAACAATGTGGCTGGAACGGGTAGCATCGGCCCGCACACGGTTTACATTTTTATTCGTGCTGACGGGGTGCTTTACTTTGGGATCGACGGTGTTTCGGTAAGTGGGGCCACTTTGAACGGCGTTGTTCTATCCACGGGGACCACCAATTTTCCTAGCGATAGTTATGGGCTTTCCAGTTGCCTTGTGAGTAACAACACCATCACGCAATGTACGGACCTTCGTGGAATTGGAAGGGACATTGTGGCGGCGGCGGACAGTACTTTGCAGGTAGTGAATAATCCCACGACGGGCTACCAGGAGATCGCAATCAACCCTTCGTCAGTGGCGACGATCAACGGCAGCAACGATCTTTCAGGCAACAATAAAGTGAATTTAGGAAGCCAATATTTGTCCTTAACGCTATCCAACGATTCCACAACGGGCACGGTGCAAAACCGTTTTGTAACGCTCACTGCGTCGGGAACGGCGGGGTTGCCTGGCACAGCGGCGAATGGCAGGATATTGGGAGTCTGCATGTCTTCCTGCGGAAGCACGGGGACTGCCAGGATAGCAACGCGGGGTCAAGTCTTGGTGCAGTTCGATGGTCCGACACTCGCTGGGAATTATGTAAAGCTATCCAATCAAACTGCAGGGAAGGCATCGGACGCTGGTTTTACGCGTCCCACGTCAGGTCAGATTTTGGGCTATGTGTTGACCACGAACATGGCGGCTGGAACCTATACTGTGGTTCTTGAGCCGGATGTATTTGCATTCTTTTCACATGGGTTACAGCAGTTATTTACCTCAAAATACCAAACTTCCCGGACTCTTGATGTTAAAGTGAAGGGGCGGGTTGAAGTCACTGATTTGAAAACGATTCGCGTAGACATGACTGCTTCCAGGCTTATTTTGTACGAACAAGCCGAACAACAACCGCAATTTAATCACAATAATTTACCGCAGCTTGTTGATGGTAAACGAAACAATCGAACGGAGGATTTCTATGTTGCCGCAAGTAAAAATACCATTCTGGCTTAGCCTGTTTCCGAGCATGGCCTTTCTGCTGGTTCCTTGTCTGGACGGAGCCACGCTCACGGTTACATCGAGCAACGGCACCTATTCCCCAGTAAGCAGAAGTAACGTGCAATTGGCGCTGAATGCCGCCGTTTGTGGTGATGAGATTCAAATAGAAGCCGGGTCAATTGCAAGAACAGGGGCCGACGTTCTGACTGCCACGATCAGTGGGACCAGATTAACCGCAACAACCCCTTACGACCATAATCTACCGGTTGGCCAATATGTAAGGTTCACGGGTCTGACTGGTGCGGCTGCGGCACTGAACCGTTCCAACTTTCTGGTGATTGAAGTACCGGCGGCGAACACAATTGTTTTGAACATCGTTGGTTTTACAGCGGGCCTTTATGATGGCACGTATACGAACCAGGGCATCACGGTGTTTTCGGACAGATTCGTGATCAGCTACGATCCGGCAAAAAAGAATTGCAGTGAAGGCAATGAGATTACCATTACAACAACCAAGAAGGATTGGCTGCCCGATGCGGATATGCGGATCACGCCATCGTACAAACCACTTCTGGTCACATTGCAACTTGTTGGAGACTCCAACAACAGCTCGCTTCTGTTGATAGAAGACAAAGTGGCCGGGTTGAAATTCATTGGAGTAGGGTTTCAAAAAGTTGGCGTGTTGCCCTATACGCTTTACTCCTTTTTAGAAGTGAGTGCCAGCGAATTTATCACTGGGGAAAGCATGCTGCCACAGAGGATCAGCATTGATCGCTCTTTATTCTACAATGATCACCAGCTTGGAAGCAGTTGGAAAAACACGCTTAACTTGCGGGTGAAAAACTTCACATTCGTCAACAATTTTGTGGACGATATGATGGGACGTCCAATGGATAGCGAAACTTATGTATCGAATTTAGGCCTCTCGATCGGTCCTTTTAATATTCGAAATAATTATGTTTGTTGCGCCATTGGCATGCCTTTTATCTTTGGGGCAAGGCACGCAGACTACCTTTCAGCGAGTCCAAATTTTAATGATATTTTGTTGGAGCACAATAGCTTTTATACAAGTCCAAAACACTATCCAACCTCACCGACCTATGTTGGTGATTCGAATTTTGGAGTTGTAAAGAATTGTTCTGAGCTGAAGAGTGGATTGAATGCTGTTTTCCGTTGGAATACTTGTGAAAACCAGTTTTCCGGGGGCGGATCGCAGTGGTATGGATTTACATTTAGCGCCAGGGGGCTTTCCACGCCAGGAGCAGGAACATGCAGTCTGGATGGGACAAGAACGGTGCTGACTTGCCCACAATTAAATTATTTCAATCCGCTGGCTGGACAAATAATCGGCTTGGACACTGGGTCGACCGTTGTCGGTGCGAAATACCAATGGAGGACTTTGGTATCGGCGGACAAGGCCGCCCAACGCTACACCATGAATGCCCCCTACGGTGGGGAAGTGGGCAGTACTAACCTGATTTATGTATATGTGCCCAACCCTTTATCAAAGGTAGACAATGTCCTGGTTTACGGGAACTATTTCAAAAATGTTGCCGCTGCGATCCAAGTCCTGGGTGAGGATTCCCTTTACCCGGTGCGAACGGAAAACATTGCCATGAAGAACAACTTGATGGTGTACGATTCCCCATATTTCAAGATCGCCCCTGGGCAAGATTTTTTCAAATCGCCGTTTTATATCTGCTGCCATGGAAGGAACTATCAGTTTTCCAACAACACGACATATGAAAATCCGAATTGGAAGTCAGGGATTATTTATTCTCGTGTGTTCCGGTTAGACAGTGACTATGGATTGCCCATTGAAAACCTCCGTTTCACAAACAATTTATTGCCCTTCGACTATGTGGGAGGAGGGGTGGGACAGGTCAAAGCCCTGGTTGCCGCCGACCTAATAAGAAATGTTTCCTTTCGCAACAATACATTCGTAGGGAGTGGCGGTGCGATTGAACCATGCGCCCCATCGGATTGCCGAGGGAACTTCGTCAATGGAGTTTATGCTCCTCAGTACCGTAATCCTGAAAAGAACGACTTTTCATTGGTCCCTGGGTCCAACTACACCAACGCTGGAACCGACGGTAGCGACCTGGGTGTTGATATTGAAGAAGTAGCAATCATCCGAGAATTGACGGTAAAGCCCGACGCCCACTCCATGCTATTCAGTTGGCGGGTGCCAAGCTTCATGAAGAGCATGGGTTGCCAGTTGGAAGTAAGTGAGAATAGCAGTTTGACGACGGACGTTGGCGGCTATGAAGTGGTCAATGCTCTTCGACCGGACTACTTCATTCGCGCCGATTCTGACCGCTCCAACAAGCGAGCCACGAAGAGCGACGACGGTATGTTCCGCTGGTTTCAGGTTGGCCAGGATGTTCAGGAAACCGATGATAACGGTCAAATCAGGAATCTTACGTTGAATCCCGATACCGAGTATCACTACCGGCTGATGTGCGGCGGTGCAACGGAGAGAGGTTCCGTACGGACCTTAAAGCTGCCTTCCGATACGGTGAATCGCCAGAATGTTGAAGTCGAAATCAAGGTTAAAGCGAGTAGAGGAACGCAAGTTCGTCCACGGGCGGGGTTCAGCAAAAATACAATAGCCGCTGTTTCCGCCCAGTCCTGCACGACTGGTTGCACTATCCGACTGAATGGATTGGTGGGGTCTCAGCTAATTTATTATTTGGACGAACTCGATCAATCTGGCAATGTAGTGTTTCAAAGCACCAGGCCGACTGTTCTGATGATTCACTAGAACATCGTGGAAACCGTTCCGAGCCGCCATGCTAGCTCATGGCGGCTCGGTAACGATTTTCATTTCAAGTTACTTCAAAATCGCTTTCACCACTTCACCATGTACATCGGTAAGCCGCATATCTCTGCCGCTATAACGGAACGTCAGGCGCTTATGATCCAACCCTAATAAGTGCAAAATGGTGGCGTGCCAATCGTGGATGTGGACTTTGTTTTCCACGGCGAAGTAGCCGTATTCATCGGTTGCTCCATAGGTCAGCCCAGGTTTAATTCCCCCGCCAGCCATCCACATGGTGAACCCGAATGGATTGTGATCTCGTCCAAACTGTCCGCCTGAAACTTGCGCCATAGGCGTTCGACCAAATTCACCACCCCACACAACCAAAGTCTCATCCAGCAATCCACGCGACTTCAGATCCTTGAGCAAGCCTGCAATGGGCTTGTCGGTAGCTTTGCAGTTGTCGGTATGACCCTTGAAAATGTTGCGATGCTGATCCCAACGGTCTGCCCCGGATACGCGCGGCGCAAGGCATTCCACAAATCGTACGCCGCGTTCCACTAACCTGCGGGCCAGCAGGCATTCCCGACCAAACACTTCGGTCTCTTTTTCGTTGATGCCATACATGGCCAGCGTAGTTGGGGATTCCTTGCTGATTTCTGTCAATTCCGGTACAGCGGATTGCATGCGATACGCCAGTTCATAATTGTTGATCGCGGCATCCAATTCCGACGTGCTTCCCAATCTTGCGACAACACCTTTATTGAGCTTGCCCAGCAGATCCAACTTATCCCGCTGCAACTGACTCGACGCTTCCCGTTGCTTAATATTCGCGATAGGCATGTCCCCTTGTCGAAACAACATGCCCTGATAAGCTGCTGGAAGAAAACCACTGCCGAAATTATCCATTCCGCCAGCAGGAATCAAGCCACCATTCAACACTACAAATCCGGGTAGATCCTGGGAAACCGATCCAATGCCATAGGTGGTCCAGGCACCCATGCTGGGCCGACCCTGCATGGAAAATCCAGTATGCAGCATGTAGTTGGCTGAGGTATGTTCGGAGTTGTCGGCAACCATGGATCGGATGAAACACAGATCATCCACGCAGCCTGCCACATTCGGGAACAGTTCGCTGACCCAGGCACCCGATTGCCCATGTTGCTTGAACTGCCAAGGCGACTTCATTACTGTACCCACGTCGTTAAACTGCGTGGCGGGGACTTTCATTTTAATGGGCTGGCCGTGTTCTTTTTCAAGCAGCGGTTTAGGATCGAACGTATCGATTTGAGAAGGGCCGCCATCCATGTAAAGAAAGATAACCGACTTCGCTTTTGCAGCAAAGTGGGGTAGTTGCGCTGCTTCTGCTGAGCCAAAAAACGCCAATGCTAAGCCACCGAACCCGTTGGCGCAATCACGAAGCATTTCACGACGAGTATTGGCTACTCGGTAATGGTTGTTACCGGACATAAGCTAACTCCGTTGCGCTTAAAAGCACTTGGGCGTAGTCTGACCAACCTTGATTGTGAGTCTGAATAAAATTCACACCAAGGCGGATTTCTTCGTCTGTGGGCGACCTTCCAAAAGCTTCCTGATACATGCCAGAAATTCGTTCTGCAATGGTTCCAGGCATGCTTGCAGTTTGCGTTGCCCAGCGCCTTGCAAGCACTGCTACAAACTCCCCATTCATAATGTACAGTGCCTGTGAGGCAACCGTGGAAACGTTGCGGCGTCCGATGGTGGCAATGGGTTGCGGATAATCGAAGGTCTGAAACATATCGCTGATATAGTTGCGACGCACGTTGATGTAAATGCTGCGACGGTTCAATCCATCAATGGGACCAGGCTTGGGTTTGCTGCGAGGGTCGCCATCCATGAATGGGGAAAGCCAGGGCAGGATGGACGGGCCGTATAATTGGTGGTCCAACGATTTTGTGACAGCCAGCATGGAATCGCGCAACGCTTCCACTTCTAATCGTCGTATGGGAAAGCGGTGCAGCAGCTTATTATCGGGGTCAGCGGTTTCCGCTATGGGATTCTGAGTAGAGGCCATCTGGTAGGCGCGAGACAGCAGAATTTCCCGATGTAGTTTCTTGATGGACCAGCCGCCTTCTACAAATCTTTGAGCCAGAGTATCGAGCAATTCTGGATGCGAGGGTCGATCTCCACTTAAGCCAAAGTTATCTGTAGTTGGAACCAGACCATTTCCGAAGTGATGTTTCCAAATGCGATTTACCATCACCCGGGCGAGCAGCGGTTTGGCAGTAATGAACAATGTTTCCGACAGTTCCAGCCTGCCACTGCCGATGGGGACTGGTTGATCTGTCCCAGCGAAAACGGAAAGAAAGCCCCGTGGAACAATTGTTCCCAAGTTGGTAGGATTGCCACGAATATTGATTTGCGCATTGTGCGGATTGTTGTCCCAACCGGTGAGTGCATAAGCGCCGGGCGGAAGCTGAACGTCGCCGGTTCGATAGCTGATTGCCGGGCCTGGATCACGATGGTCTGGCGGTTCAGGATTTTCGGAAAAGACAATGCGATCCACGGCGATTCCGCCTAGCGGGTCTGTATCTTCCAGCACGAAGTAAGCGAAGCTGCCTTGTCCCATGCGCACGTCAAACTTTTTCCAGACGAACCCTTTCCCAGGGTCGCCAGAAAGTACCCGGTCTTTGTTGTTGTATTCATCTACCAGCAATCGCACCAGACCTGAGCCGCGCAGACGGACGTGCACAAACCGCTCTACCAGCTTTACTTCGTCGGAAATCAGTTGACCTTCAAGGGCCGCATGAAGCCTGGTCGAATCCACGATTCCGCCAGACGTAGCTTTGTGAAAGGCGAAGCCCGTTGATGACCAACCAGGCATTGCCGGATCGTTGAAATCTTCAAACAAGCGATAGCCTTTCGGGAGTTCTTCGGCTGGACCAGATGGAACCGGTTCACCGATTCGCAATGCTGCGGCGTTGACGACAGATTGCATGGCCGCTTTTTCCAGCGGAGAATTCACCATTGTCTGTCGACGTCGTGTGCTGTAAAAGGTGCCTGCCAGTGCGTAGTAGTCACTGGTTGGAACAGGATCGAACTTGTGATCATGACAGCGCGCGCAACCCAGGGTTAGGCCCAGGAAAGTTTTGCCAAATACATCAATCTGGTTGTCTACCCGGTCGGCATGGGATTGTAAAGGATCTACAGGAGTGTTGATTACTTCGCCCAGAAAGTGCATTGCCGTGCCTTGTGGTGCTTCGGTGCGAGCGTTGGGAAGCAGGTCGCCGGCAATCTGCTCTTTCACAAACTGGTCATAGGGAAGATCGTCATTAAAGGCCCGGATGACGTAATCCCGATATCGCCAGGCGTTGGGTTTTTCCACGTCGAATTCATGACCATCGGTTTCGGCAAAGCGCACTAAATCCAGCCAATGCCGTGCCCAGCGTTCCCCATAATGTGGCGAAGCAAGCATCCGGTCCACTAATCGAAGATAGGCGTTGGGAGCGCGATCATTGAGGAACAATGCGACCTGTTCGGGGGAGGGCGGCAGTCCGGTCAGGTCCAGACTTAAACGGCGGATTAAGGTTCGTCGATCGGCAGGCGGGGCGTATTGAAGGCCTTTGGCGTGGAGTTTGTTTAATAGAAAAGCATCAATGTATCCTGACGCTGGCGTATTGGAGGGAACTTTGAAAGGTCGGAACGACCACCATTTTCGGGCTCGCTCATAGTCAATGCTCTTTGTTATGACAGTTGGGGAAGGGGAGGGGAGATCGACGCGCGGATCTGGTGCACCCATTTTGACCCAGGCGGTAAGATCTGTGATTTCGGCATCAGACAATTTACCGCGCGGAGGCATGAGCAGGGTTGGATCCTGATAGGAGATGGCGCGGATAAGGCGGCTTGTTTCAATTGAAGTTCCAATGACAGGGCCGCTATCCCCGCCCTTGGCTGTATCGGCTTTGGAAGAAAGTCTGAGCCCACCCATCGGTTTCGATACGTTGGGTCCGTGGCAATCGTAACACTTAGCGGCTAAGACAGGGCGGACCTTTTTCTCGAAAAACTCTGCTTGTTCCGGAGTGACGGCGAATGCCAAAAGGAGTGGGAACAAGAATGCAGGCATGGTTTCTTAACGCCAATTGTATCTTGAATTCTTGAACTGAAATAAAGAACCCGGCTCCAGTGGCCGGGTTCTTCACTGCTTTGAGATGTGAAGCGAAGACTAGCGTCGTCCGCTGGTGCCGCCGCCTTGGCTAGCTGCACCGCCATTGCCTGCTCCAGCCGCGTCGCTGCGACTGACGGAAGGGGCTGAAGGCGAGGAGGATTGAGCGGGAGCGCTGATGTTTACGTTGGAAGACATGCTTGACCGCGAATCCACGTTGTAGCCCAAAGAAGAGTTGTAAGTTGGACCACTGCTAAAGCCTGGGTTTGTCGTGGGTCTTTGATAGCCACCACCGCCACCTTGGGCATAATTTGAGTAGTAGCGGTAGACTCGACCGGGACTGTAATAATTGTAGCCCCAAGGATTGCGGTACATGCCGTTCATTGGGATGAAGGTGGCAAAGCCGTAATAGGGGTTGTAGAACCATCCGCTATTTTGCATGGCGTAGCCAGAGTTCAACAAGCTGCGGGCGGTGGAAACATTTGCCATAGCGACGTAGGAAGCGCGTCGGCTGCCCCAGCGGTAAAAGGCATCGCCTTCTTTGACGTCGAACTTGGCCACTTGCATGTTGCCATCCAGGCTGAGGCTTTTGCCGGTTTTCAATACCGACATCTGGCCGTTAAACGTGACCGAAGCTTCGCCCTGGTAAACTTTTACGACGGGCGGATCGGCATCAATGCGCACTAAAGAGGTTTTACGGAAAATAATCTGATGATCTTTGAAGAAGAAGGAAGTGGCATTGCCATCGCCTAATTCGGAGACTTCCACTAAAACTGACCCAGACCGCAATTCCACACGGGTGTCGGAAAGTTTGTTGCTGATCATGCGGATTTCGCTAGTCTCGGCTACTCGAAGAAAAACACCAGGATTGAGGAGCACCTCGGCACGCCCTTCTTCGGAGCGCAGAACCTGATTTTCTTTCAATTCGGCGAACTTGGCTCCTAGCTTAGTTTCAATCTTCTGATCGGAGGCGAAAACATCGCCTTCCACATAGTGAATGACGCCTGATTTTACGCCGACCACTTGTTGACCAAAAATAGGTAAACAAAGTGCTACGGGCAGCAAAATCGTCATGGCGCTGGTTGTAAGAGGTTGCAACTTCATATAATTAGCCCTCCGTGGTGCAAATCACCCTGCTTGATTTTCTCCCTTGCTGTGGTGCAAGTCAAGCCCTAAGTTAAAGATAGGCATGATTGTTTACGTATGGAATACACTGTTATGGTGTCCAGTTCCGAACAAGACCGCCGCACCCGAATTTTGGACGTAGGTTGTGGCATCAAGAAATTCCCCGGATCCATTGGTTTGGACCATAATCCACGCAGCAAAGCCGACATTCTTTGCGAACTGGATCATTTCCCCTGGCCTTTGCGGGATCAGCTATTTGATGAGGTACGTTTGATCCACGTGATTGAACATGTAGCGGATGTGGTTCGAACGGTGGAAGAGTGTCACCGGGTGCTGCGGCCAGGAGGAGTCTTGATCCTGGAGACTCCCCACTACACAGATTTCAGTTCTTTTTGTGATCCCACCCATCGCTGGCACTTGAACTCATTCTCATTTCGCTATTTTGGTGACGATAATGCTGGATATGGATACTATAGTGAGGCGAAATTTGCCGAAGAGAGTATTGAAGTTAAACTGCTGGCACTGTGGCGATGGATGGGCTTTGAATGGCTGGTCAATCACGGAAAGTTTTTTCGCAAGTTTTGGGAACACTATTTGTGTTTCGTAGTGCGCGGCAAGGTAATGCGGTTCCGGTTGCGGAGAGTTGCGTAAAACAGGGCTATCGAAGGATAAAACCAGTTTCCACGCAGTCGTCCATAATGCGGTTCCAAACTACGATGGCGCTGCTTTCCACCTCTTCAATACGGACGTGAATGATCATGCCGTTTTGCAGGGCGGGGTACATATGTTGGGCGCGGAAGCCGCTGGAACTGACGTCCAGTAGTTGGGCAGTAATTTCCAGCACAACGGGCTGATCCAGGTAAAGAATCACTTCTCCCGATGCCGCTATGCGGGGTTCCCGCCGTCGTTCTAACCAAGGATTTGTCACAGGCTTCTTACGGCGACTGATTCATCAGCCAGGCCGCTCCCTTCACCGTACACTTTCAGTTTCCGACTCAAGGTGCGCCGGGAAATTCCCAGCAATTGAGCGGCCCGTTCCTGATGGCCGCCTGTTTGATTGAGGATTTTCTGAATCAAATGACGTTCCATTCCTTCCAGAATTCCGCCACGGGGAAACTCGGGCAGTTCCTCATCGTCATCGCTATCCACATTGCTGGAATAAGATTCAGGGGAGGAGTCAAAATCACGGCCATTCACTGCCATGAACAGTCGCTTCAGGTCGTTTTGTTCTGGCGGCAGGCTGGCATAGGATTCCTGCAATTTTTCCGGAAGATCCAGGGCATGAATCGCGTCATCCACAGCCATCACCGCACACTTCATAACCACGTTGCGCAGTTCTCGAACATTTCCAGGCCATCCATAGCAGGTAAGGGCATTTTCAGCATCCTGCATAAATCGTAAATCGCCTTGATGTTGTTTTAGAAACAGACGGGCAATGGGCACAATGTCTTCTTTGCGCTGTCGTAACGGCGGCACCACCAGATGGAATTGGGCCAGACGGTGATACAGATCTTCGCGAAATTTACCTTCCCGAGCCATCTGTTCCAGGTCCCGATTGGTGGCGCAAACAATGCGCACATTGACGTTGATTTTTTTGGTGCCGCCTAAGCGGAAATAACCGGAACCATCCAGGACGCGCAGCAACTTGGCCTGCAACTTCAAATCCAGTTCCCCGATTTCATCCAGAAATAACGTTCCTTTATCGGCCATCTCAAAAAGACCTGGCTTGGTTGTATCGGCGCCGGAAAAGGCTCCTTTTTCGTAGCCAAAAAGTTCGCTTTCAATTAAATGCTCTGGTAGAGCGGCGCAACTGATATCCACCCACGGCTTAGAGGAACGCTGCGAAAAGTGATGGATTGCCCGGGCAACCAATTCCTTTCCACTCCCGCTTTCTCCAGTAATTAAAACAGTCGCCGGGGATTCTGCTACACGCTCTACCAGCTTCAGCAGACGCTTCATCGCGTCGCTCTCAATAATGGCGGTCATACCTAAAAAGCACTGTGGTTGTGCTTGCTCTGTCATGTTTTCGGCTCATGTTCATTGTGCACTGGGATGGGGGAGAAGGGTACCCATACAACAGCCTGAGATTGACTTGAAGAGGACTGTGGCTATGAAGGAAATTGTCTTAGTACTTGCTTGAATCTTTCGTTGTAGAGTAGCCTATCCGTTCTATTGCCATCCAATTCCGGCTAGCGTTTGGAATGGGACAAAATGTCCATTGGGACAATTTGTCCAGCCATTTTGTCGCAGCAGGGCACTTTGTTCACCTTCGCCCTAAACATACGCGGGTGGCAAGTCAGCTTATTGATTCCAAGCAGTTAAGACGTAGATTTCCTCCTCTACATTCCGCTTGATTCTCTATTGGACTCTAATCTGCATATGCCCCGTTGAGCACATCGGAATACTATGGCCAAAAACAATACCAATAAAAGGGCCAACATCTTCATCTATCCAATCGCTGCGATCGGACTAGTTGCTTTAGTGTTGGGAATCCTGCCTATCCATCCACAGGATCCGGTCCGCTTTGCAAGCTATTGCTTCTTATCTATTCTGGCAAGTGGCTTACGGGTTAGCCTGCCTGCAATCACCGGGACGCTTTCCATCAACTTCCTGTTCATCCTGATTGGTTTGGTGCAACTGAGCCTGCCAGAGACGTTAGCGATGGGCGCCACCATGACGCTGGTGCAGTGCCTGCGACCTGTCAATGGAAGGAAAACACAAATCCGGCAAATTCTGTTCAATGTTTCCACAGTGGCCATTGCCATCTTTGCTTCAGACTATATTTATTCCAGTGCTTATTTGCATGGGCACGGCATTGCCGGTCCACTGGCATTGATTGCCGCTTCCATCCCCTTATTCCTTTTCACAACCATTCCAGTAGCTATTGTGATTGGTCTTACCGAACGTAAAAAGCTGAAAGAAGTGTGGGATGAATGTTATTTCTGGGCCTTCCCTTACTATGCGGTGGGAGCTTTAATCGCCGTTTCCTTCAACAAGTTCACCGACCTTATCAGTTGGCAAGTATCTTTGGTGGTACTGCCGGTGGTCTATCTGGTTTACCGATCCTATCGTCTATATCTGGAACGCCTGGACGACGGGCGGGAACATGCTGAGCAGATGGCATCGTTACACCTGCGTACGATTGAGGCTCTGGCAATGGCCATTGAAGCCAAAGACACCACCACTCACGATCATTTACAACGAGTGCAAGTATATGCCATTGAGATTGGAAAAGATTTAGGGCTGAAAGGGGCTGACCTGGAAGCCTTGCGGGCCGCGTCTTTACTGCACGACATTGGAAAACTGGCTGTGCCAGAACACATTATTTCTAAACCTGGTCGGCTGACACCGGAAGAGTTCGAGAAAATGAAAATCCATCCCGTAGTGGGGGCGGAAATTTTGGAACGGGTGCAGTTTCCATACCCTGTTGCTCCTATTGTCCGTTCTCACCACGAAAAGTGGGATGGTACGGGATATCCCGACGGGCTTAAAGAAGAGGAGATTCCCATTGGTGCGCGGATCTTATCGGCGGTGGATTGTCTGGATGCCATGGCTACAGATCGGCAATACCGTCGGGCATTGCCACTGGACCAGGCGATGGCGGTGATTTCTAAAGAGTCGGGCCGGGCATTTGATCCGAAAGTGGTGGAAATTCTGGAACGGCGTTATGAAGAATTGGAACGCCAAGCCAGTTCAGTGCGGGTGGATAAGGTGAAGCTATCCACCGATGTGCGGATTGAGCGGGGGCTGGCACCGGCGGCTGGTTTTGAAACGTGCGCTCCGGGGGATTCCAAAAACAGGAATGAAAATGGGGATACGGCGCCGTTTCTTGCATCCATTGCCGCTGCTCGGCAGGAAGTGCAAACACTGTTTGAGCTAAGTCAGAACCTGGGCAATTCGCTCAGTTTGGATGAAACGCTGTCTGTGTTATCAGTTCGGCTGAAAAAAATGATGCCGTTCGATACGATGTGCATTTTCGTGAAGCAGGAAGACAATCTGGTTCCTGAATACGTTACTGGCGACAATTTTCGACTGTTCTCATCGCTTGAAATTCCGGTGGGGCAGGGGCTTTCGGGTTGGGTTGCTGAAAATCGGAAACCAATCATCAACGGCAACCCATCGGTGGAGCCCGGCTATTTGAACGATCCATCGAAGTTCAGCACCATGCGGGCGGCGATTTCAGTTCCCTTAGAAGGGACGCGTAGCGTGGTGGGCGTGCTCAGTTTGTACCATGGGGAACGCGACATATTCACCCGTGATCATCTGCGGATCTTACAGTCCATTGCCCCCAAGGTAGCGCAATCCATTGAAAATGCCTTGAAATACAAGCAAGTGGAAGCTTCCGCAATTACTGACCACATGACGGGTTTGCCCAATTCCCGCAGTCTGGCCATTCATCTGGAAACAGAGCTGGCGCGGTGCAAGCGGCTTGGATTGCAATTGCAAGTGCTGGTTTGCGATCTGGATGGATTCAAGATGGTGAATGATCGTTTCGGCCATTTGGAAGGAAATCGAATATTGAAATCTGTAGCTGAAAAGCTGCGCAATAACTGCCGGGAATACGATTACGTGGCGCGGATGGGTGGGGATGAGTTTGTGATTGTGATGCCGGGAAGTCGGGGAGCTCCGCCGCAATCCAGGCAATTGCATTTGGCTCAACTGGTGGCGCAGGCAGCGCTAGAAGTATTTGGAGAAGAGTGCCTTTCCATGAGTGTGGGCGAAGCTTATTATCCTCAGGATGGCGATTCACCGGACATGCTGATTTCCCAAGCGGATAAGCGGATGTACGCGGCCAAGCAAAATTCGCCGTTCCGCAAACGACGCGGGTTGACTGCCAACGATCCGAAACAATTGGCCACCAGCGATTCCAAACAAAAGGATCAGGTGGAAAGGTTGCAAATGCAGCCCATGCGTTAATAAATTGCACTTTTCAAAAACGCAAGGGCGTCGGTCTTAGAAGAAGTGGTTCTCCGTAGTGCTCCTCTTGTGTCCACTTCTTCGCAAATGCGTCCTCAGGGTGATATATCCTGAGGACGATTTTTTTAGACCAAATGTTTCAAACAGCACTTTCGATAAGAGATAATATAGGGCTGTGAACTTTGCCCCTAAGTTAACTCGACGCGCACTACTAAGCGCCACAGTTCCGCTTATTC
>JAYWBH010000365.1:0-5380 GCA_043781815.1 Bryobacterales bacterium
AGAGAAGCTCGATGATGTGATTCAAGGCAAGAAAGAAATTGATTCCGATGTTTTGGATGAACTGGAGTATGCCCTGATCACTGCCGATATTGGCGTGCGCACAACTACCGAGGTGTTAGAGACAATTCGTCAACGCGTCGACAGAAAGTTGGTTGCCGATTCGAGCGAACTGAAAGGCCTGATTCGCGATCATCTTTGCGAAGTGATGGCGGCTACTGATCGTCCCTGGCATAGACCGGTTGCGGGGCCGGAAGTGATTTTTGTTGTGGGCGTCAACGGTGCCGGCAAAACCACCACCATTGGCAAACTGGCCACTAAATGGGCTGGCGAAGGTCAATCGGTGATGTTGTGCGCGGCCGACACTTTTCGTGCAGCTGCCGTGGAACAGTTGGACGTCTGGGCGGTGCGCAGTGGAGTTCCCATCATTAAGCAGAACACCGGGGCCGACCCTAGCGCGGTGGTGTTTGATGCCATGCAGGCGGCCAAAGCCCGCAACGTGGATCGTCTGATTGTGGATACCGCTGGTCGCTTGCACAACAAAGAAAATCTGATGGCGGAACTGGAAAAGATGCGTCGTACGGCCAAGCGGGTGATTGAAGATGCTCCACATGAAGTGCTGCTGGTGCTGGACGCAACCACCGGCCAGAACGGATTGGAACAGGCTCGGAAATTTACGGAAGTGGCTGGGGTGACGGGCATCATCCTAACTAAGTTGGATGGCACGGCCAAGGGCGGAATCGCCATCGCAATTTCGCGGGAATTGAACGTTCCCATTCGTTACGTTGGGGTTGGGGAAAAAGCGGAAGATTTGCTGCCCTTTGATGCCCAACAATTCACCACTTCACTTTTCGATTAGGCCCCACTTGGATAGGAATAACATGCACGACCGCTACATGCAGGAAGCTCTAACGCTGGCTCGGAAAGGGTTGGGTAGAACCAGTCCGAACCCCGCAGTTGGTGCAGTTCTGATGAAAGATGGGGAAATTGTTGGACGCGGATTTCATGTGTGGTCCAGCAAAGATCACGCGGAAATTGTTGCGTTGCGAGAAGCTGGTGAACTGGCCCGCGGCGCTACATTGTATGTGACGCTGGAGCCTTGCAACCATACTGGACGCACCGGCCCCTGCGTCGATGCCCTGATTGCCGCCGGTGTAATTCGAGTTGTGGCGGCAATGAAAGATCCTAACCCACTGGTGGCTGGCAAAGGACTGGTTCGATTGCAGCAAGCGGGAATTGAAACGGTGGTGGATCAACATCACACCGGGGAAGCGGAGCAGATCAACGAGCCATTCCTGCACAGTATGCGCACCGGCAAGCCGTTGGTGACGCTGAAGAGTGCTTTGACGCTGGACGGGAAAATTGCTGCTCCGGAAGATAATTCCGGCTGGATCACATCAGAAAAAGCTCGGGAACACGTACAACAACTGCGTCATTTGACGGACTGCATTCTGACGGGGATCGGAACGGTGGTGGCCGATGATTGCCTGTTAACCGATCGTTCCGGGCTGGAACGCAGCCGTCCGCTGATGCGCATTGTCGCCGATTCGCAATTGCGTATCCCACTGAGTTCCAAAATGGTGGCATCGGCGAATGGGGATTTGATTGTAGCCTGTACTTCAGCCGCAGCATCCGATCGTCGTAAGGCTCTGGAAAAAGCTGGGGTAGAGGTACTTGTTCTGGATGGGGATGATGGTCGCACCAATTTGCAGGAGCTGGTTGTGCTGTTGGGTCAGCGGCAGTATCGCTCGCTGATGGTGGAAGCTGGAAGCAAAGTGAACTGGGCGTTTCTGGAACAAAGCATTGCCGATAAAATTTACTTTTATTACGCTCCGAAAATTCTAGGTGGAATGCAGTCACTGCCAGTGGCTGGTGGCGTAGGACGGCGTCGGCGGGCGGATGCCATCCGCATGGATCGATTGCAACTCCATACCATCACGGCACAGGAATTCGCGGTGGAAGCGTGGGTAAGGAAATAAATGTTTACAGGAATCATTGAGGAATTGGGTGAGATTCGGGCGCTGGAAGCACAAGCGGGGGCTGGGGCACGATTGCGCGTTGCCGCAGGGGCAGTTCTGGCCGATGCCAAGTTGGGCGATAGCATTGCGGTGAATGGCTGCTGCCTGACAGCGGTGGAGATTGGCAATGGCGAGTTTGCCGCAGACCTGGCACCGGAGACTTTGCGACGCACGAATCTTGGTGACTTGAAGCCGGGTTCGAAGGTGAATCTGGAGCGTCCGTTACGAGCCGGGGGCAGGCTGGACGGGCACATTGTGCAAGGGCACATTGACGGCACGGCAGAGTTATCGGCACTGTCCGCATTGGGAAATGGCAATTGGTGGCTGGAAGTCCGGGTGCCTCAGGAACTGCAACAATATTTGGTTTATAAAGGTTCGGTTGCGGTGGATGGCATCAGCTTGACGATCGCCTCCATTGAAGGCAGCACGCTGGCCGTGACGATTATTCCGCATACCTACACTGCTACCAACTTGGCGGGAAAGCGCATTGGAGACAGATTGAATTTGGAATGCGACATTCTGGCGAAGTATGTGGAAAAGATGTTGGGACGCATGGAAAAACCTAGCGGATTGACGGTTGAGAAAATGAAACAACTGGGTTATTGAGCACGTTAATCAACAACCAGCTCCACCAATACCTTGGGGGAGCGAACGGCACCCCAGGCACCGATGGTCAGCGTGGCTGAATATTTTCCTGGAGCCAATCCTGAAAGGTTGGGGGACAGCGTTACCAGGTCAGCTTCGAAAGGCGAGTTCTGCAGGGGAAGAGTGCCGGAACGCACGGCAACGTGGAGCCAGGCGGGCACTCCGTCAATGCGATAGGGGAGTCCAGGACTGCTACCAGCCACCAGAAATTCTTTCGATAGTAGAGGGGCAGATCCTGGCTTCCATACCCAGCTAATATTGCTTTCGCTGGCATCCAGAATTGGCGCACCGTGAATTTCCAACGTCAGATTTACAGTAGATGAGGAGCATCCATTGGCGGCTTCCACACGCACCGGAAACACACCAGCTTCCCGGGGAATCCCGCTGAGTATCCCTGAGTTTGACAACGTTAAGCCTGACGGCAAATGTCCATTGATGAGGCGCAGCGTAGATTCATTGCGGGCACAGCGCGACCCACCATAGAGCTGCAACTGCGGCGCATCGTACGGCTTATGAATAATGCCAGGAGGCAACTCTGTTGGTGTTAGCAATAGTTGGAAGGCAAGAAGAATCATCATAACTTCCCCTCATATCGGCTTGGCAGACTCCGATATGAATCCCATGCGGACATTCATTCTTGGCATCCTCTTGGGTGCGTCTATGTGCTTTGGCCAACATAGCGCGCTGGAACGGCAAACGTTGACAAACGAAGGCGTGGTTGATTTGGCGAAAGCCGGATTCAGCGAAGCGTTTATTTTAGATCTTGTGCAGTACAAACGAACGCGCTTTGACACAAGCGTAGACGGACTGACTTTTTTGGCAAAGAAAGGTTTAAGCGAACGGGTGATTCGGGCCATTGTGGCGAATTCCGATAAGCCGGAAGCGGGCGGTGCGCAACCCTCGCAAACTCCCGCTGGTATGCCGATCATGCCCTACTTTTCCTACAATTCGGGGTACTTACCAGCACCCTCAACATCGCAACCAGAGCGTTGGTATTCCACTGTTGGGCGGATGAGTCCAAGCAAAGTTGCCGATGAACCAAAGAAGAAGCGATAGAAGCGATAGCGGCAGAGTGAAAAAGTAAAGGCGCTGTGGGAGAAGTCCCCAGCAGCGCCTTTTACTCTTCTCAAATTAGAACCGAGGTTTAATTAGAAAGCTTAAGTGGTTGGCTCCACCGGACCTTCCTCTTCATCCTTCACTTCACCCTCAGGAACTACGCTGGCGGCGGCGACGCGATCGCCCTCATCCAGGTTGACCAATCGCACACCTTGCGTGGAACGGCCTGCCTGTCGGATATGGCTCGATTCTGTGCGCAGAATCTTTCCGTCGGCGGAAATGATCACCACATCGGTATCTTCCTTAACCGACAAGATACCCACCACGGAACCAATTTTCTTGGTGACCTTCATATTGATGACACCCTTGCCGCCGCGATGCGTCAACCGGTAATCTTCAAGTGGCGTGCGCTTGCCATAGCCAGTCTCACTGATGGACAGAATCAGTCCATCTTTCTCCACAACTTCGGCACCAATCAGATAATCCCCTAAAGCCAAATCCATGGCCGCAACACCCCGAGCTGGGCGACCCATAGCGCGGACTTCCTTTTCCAGGAACTTGATAGCCATACCTGCGTGCGTGGCCAGGAACATGTAATTGTCACCATTCGATAACCGCGCGGCAATCAGTTCATCCTGGTCATCCAATGAGATCGCAATAATGCCGCGAGCCAAAGGATTATCGAACTCGGTCAATTCGCACTTTTTAATTACGCCATTGCGCGTCACCATCACAATAAACCGGCCTTCCGCAAATTCCTTTACCGGCAGGAATGCCTTCACCTGTTCATCGGTCTGCAACGCGATGAGGTTGGAAATATGTTTCCCCTTGCCCGTGGTACCGGCATCGGGGATGGCATAAATCTTCAACCAGTAAACCCTACCCTTGGTCGTATAGATCAGCAGGTAAGCATGAGTAGATGCTACCACCAGATGCTCCACCACATCTTCACTGCGAGTCCCCATCCCAATGCGACCCTTGCCGCCACGGGTCTGACGACGATAGGTATCCATGGAGGTGCGCTTCAGGTATCCACCACGGCTTACGGTCACCGCGACGTCTTCCACCTGCACCAGATCTTCTAAATTGATTTCGCCGGAATCTTCAATGATTTCCGTGCGACGGGCATCGCCAAAATCTTTCTGAACTTCTTTCAGTTCTTTGATGATCAGCGCTTTCAGAACAGTTTCTGAACCCAAAATTTCCAGGTAGCTGGCAATCATCTTTTGAATTTCCGCCAACTCGTCCAGAATCTTTTGTTGTTCCATACCAGTAAGCCGTTGCAGTTGCAATTCGATAATTGCCTGCGCCTGTCGCTCACTGAATTGGAACGCGCCAATCAGGTTTTCCTTCGCTTCTTTAGGATTCTTGGCAATGCGAATCAAGCGGATGACTTCATCCAGATGATCCAGCGCTTTTTGGAAACCTAATAAAATGTGTTCCCGGTCACGCGCCTTGCGCAACATGTAATCGGTTCGACGACGGACCACTTCAACGCGGTGATCAATGAACCGCTTGATCATGTCAATCAGGCCAAGCTCACGCGGCTGACCGTTGACAATGCTCAGCATGATCACGCCGAAGTTGGTCTGCATCTGCGTGAACTTGTACAGATTGTTCAGCACGATTTCCGACTGCTCTCCGCGCTTCAATTCGTACACAAT
>JAYWBH010000366.1:0-5378 GCA_043781815.1 Bryobacterales bacterium
ACATAATTGAATCGTGAATAATCCATGATGGACGGCGTGTGTCCCATCTTTTTCACCCATTCCCGATCTCGAACTTTCTCTGCCGGGTACATGGAACTGGCCTTCATATTATGCTGAAAGCCCAGCGTATGGCCAACTTCGTGAGCCACTACAAATTCAATCAGTCGTCCCATAAGCTTTTCTGGAAGCGGCAATGTTTTCGCGCGCGCATCCAACGGCCCCACTTGAGTGAAGTACCAACCTTCCGCAAGCGACATAACGTTGTGGAACATTAAAATGTCAGCTTCCAATATTTCCCCGGTACGAGGATCGTGCACATGCGGGCCAACCGCGTTTTCCACCGTAGACGGTGCCCAGCGAACTACTGAATAACGGGCATCTTCAGGGCTCCAGTTTGGATCTTCTTCCTTCGATGGGGCGTCTTTGGATTGGATGGCATTCAGAAAGCCTGCTGCCTCAAATGCCTTCTGCCAGGACTCAATTCCGCGCTTCACATAAGGGATCCACGCCTTTGGAGTTGCCGGATCAACGTAATAAACAATTGGTTTCACAGGCTCGGACAATGCCGATGTCGGATTCTTTTTTTCCAGCCGCCAACGAGTAATGTAAGTGCGCTTGGCAGCCTTGTGCTCATCGGTTCCGTAATCAGTTTTGGTCAATGAAAAATAGCCGACCCGTTCGTCCTTCAGACGCGGCATCATCGGATTTTCCGGCAACTTCACCATGCTGTAGTGCATGCCCACTGTCGCCGACGTTCCGCGCATTGTCCCTCCAAATCCTACAGGCGGCGCAGTTGGCCCGGTGCCTGTCGCAGGCACGTCCAGGGAAGCTGTATAAGTGTGTGTAGCATCCACTTCAATGTTGGTGGGGTAAGAAGCGACGCGGTCAACAAAGGATCGCGCTGCGTCAAATCCTCTGGCCCCAATTCTTCGACGAGGGCTGAACTCGGGTGTTTCAGTGGAAAAAAGTTTCGTCACTTCAATGACTGCGGAATCTTCTTTCCCTTCAGCCTCAATATTGAACGCTGAAATAATAGTGTCTGTGTTGGCGTTCTTCACCGCTTCGGCAATGGGAGTTTTCGGATCGGCAGTAATGTCAAAATTAACCGATCGCAACAAAATACGCTTGTCTCGCCGTTCCCAACGAATCACCTGATTCCCCAAACTAGTTCCGCCGAAACCTGTTCCGGGAGCAACTTTGGCCATCTGCACTACCATCAAAAAATCTTTGCCCAGTTCGCTTTTCGGGATCTCGTAGTAGATCTTTTCTTTGATCCGGTGCACTTGAAAAATGCCCGCAGTGGATTTGGCGTCTTTAGTAATCACCTTATCGTAAGGCTTGATTTCAGGCTCTGTGGCCCTGTCCGGTGCGGCTGCCGTAGGCTTTGCCGGTGATGTTGCTTTTTCTTCTGTAGGTGGGTCTTGGGCAGATGCAATGCAGGATGCCAGTCCCATCAATAGAATCAGTTTGGTTGTCAAAACAGTTCTCCCTGGGCGATTGCCCAATCAAATAAACATAGCTCAAACTACGGATGAGGGGAAGTGGCCAGTTGATCCAATAACATTCCATCAAGCCTCAGGACTTGATAGGATATGGGCATCTAACCATGAAATTCTTTGCGGTATTTTGTATTGTTACCTTGCCGTTGTTCCCCGCCGATGGTGTGGCTAACCGCGCCTTGGCTGTGCTCGAAAAACGTTGCTTTGCCTGCCATGCCGGTTCCATGGCCATGTCCGACTTGAAGTTGGATTCACAAGAATCATTACTCCGCGGCGGCAAGCGAGGTTCGGCAAAGCCTCTCCTGTTGGATGTTGTCGAACATCGCACTGCTCCGCACATGCCTCCCGGGGACAAACTGCCGGAATCAGAAATCGCTACGTTGCGGGAATGGGTAGCCAGTGGAACGCCCTGGCCCAGCGTCGCTCAACCGATGAATTCTTCTGTCTGGTGGTCCTTCAAACAACCAGTTCGCCCGGCCACTCCAACCACCGTATGGGGCAGTTCAACCATAGACCGATTCATTGCTGCGGGGCACCAAACACAGAAATTGGCACCTGGAAAGAAGGCTCCTAAAGAGTCCCTTGCCCGACGTGCCTATCTGGATCTTTGGGGCATCACTCCGACGGCTGACCAGATAAAGAAGTTTATGGAAGACAGTTCTCCCACTGCCTGGCCGAAATTAATCGACGAATTGCTGGCCTCTCCGCGCTACGGTGAACGATGGGGTCGCCACTGGTTGGATCTGGCGCGTTACGGAGATACTGCCGGGTTTGAACAGGATCCGAAT
This sequence comes from Bryobacterales bacterium, assembly GCA_043781815.1. Lineage (GTDB taxonomy): Bacteria > Acidobacteriota > Terriglobia > Bryobacterales > Bryobacteraceae > JANXSF01. The sequence continues at coordinate 2,288 of JAYWBH010000366.1, forward strand.
CTACTCTACGCATGGCGCTATCGCGATTATGTCATCGACGCGTTCAATAACGACAAGCCCTACGACCGCTTCGTGAAAGAGCAAATTGCCGGCGACGAGCTGTATCCCGACGATCCACTTTCCGCGCAAGGAACAGGCTTCTATACAGTGGGTGCCAATCGCGACATGCTCTATAAAGTGGAAGACATGAATCGCGAGGAAAATTTAACGGATTTTGTTGACACGACGTTGGGAGTCTTTCAAGGTCTGACGGTTTCCTGCGCCCGTTGTCACGACCACAAGTACGATCCCATTCCTCAAAAAGATTATTACCGTTTGCGGGCGATCTTCATGCCCATGGAAAAATCTCGCGTGTTTCTGCATTACGATATGGCGCGCGGCTACGACCTGGCCGAAGTATTGCGACAAGCGAAGTTGCGCGAGTACGGTGATCAGTTGGAAAGCCTCTATGCCCCTTACAAAGAAAAAGTGAAGAACAGTTCCGACGAAAAACTTCGTGCCGCCATGACTCCTGAAGATCTGGATAAGCTGCATCAAATTGAAGTTGCTCTGGTCAAAATGTATACCGGGTTCAAGGCCGGTCCGTTTTCGCCGTCAGTCAAAGACCTTTCCCGCGAATCACCCCGAACCTATCTTCCAGGCAAAGGTGGAAAGCCTGCCGAAGAAGTGCACGCCGGCTTCCTCAGCGCACTGGGAGGTATGGATTGCCCTGAGCCTGCAAAGGAATCGGAAACAACCAACCGTCGAAAAGCATTGGCGGAATGGATCGCTTCACCGGAAAATCCGCTCACTGCGCGGGTTATGGTTAACCGCGTTTGGCAATATCATTTTGGACGCGGCTTAGTGGCCACTACAAGCGATTTCGGACGTAAAGGATCGGCCCCTTCCCACCCTGAATTACTGGATTCACTTGCCGTAGACTTCAAAGAAAATGGTTGGTCGCTGAAAAAACTGCACAAACAAATTATGACGTCAGAGGTATACCAACTGGAGGCCAAGCCCAGTACCCAAACACTTTCACAGGACCCGCAAAATATCTGGTTGACTCACTTTTCACGTCGCAGGCTTACACCGGAAGAGATGCGCGATTCTATTCTGTCTTCATCCGGTGGACTGAATTTGAAAATGTATGGACGACCCGTTGTGCCTCCGGTGCCTGCTGAAGAATTCTTTGGGATGAGCCAACGTCCAGATAGCATGTGGATCTTGACCAACGATGCCACCGAGCATCGTCGACGCAGCGTCTATCTGTTCTCTCGTCGCACCTTCCGTTCATCCATGTTTGAAACCTTCGATGGCCCCGACGGTATCCGCTCCTGCTCAAGAAGAGAATCTTCCAACACCGCACCACAATCTTTATCGTTGTTCAATGGCGCATTTACTGTTGGCGAATCGCAACGATTGGCCGATATCCTTTGGGCCAGTAAAGACGTGGTGGGGCAGGCATGGCTTGCGGTTTACGGACGCCCACCTGTAAAGGAAGAAGCAGCCAGAGCTTCTGAATTTCTAAAACAACAGCAACAGGAACTAGGATCGGAACGCAGCGCTACTGCTGAATTGATCCGAGCCCTGTTCAATAGCAATGAATTTTTGTACGTTGATTAACCTTGAAAATTGGAGTCTACCGAATGAATCATGTATCCCGCCGCCAGTTGCTATCGCAAGCAGGGAAGGGCTTTGGCTCTGTTGCCCTCGCTTCACTTCTTCAAGGTGCAACTACAAATCCGCTGGCCCCTAAAGCGCCCCATGCCACGCCAAAAGCTAAGGCTGTAATTTATCTTTTTATGCACGGCGGCGTGAGTCATGTGGATACGTTTGACCCTAAGCCGGAATTAAACAAACGGTCGGGTCAAACTATTTCTGCAGAAATGGCCAAGGGACTGAAGACCAATCGCATTGATTTTTCCAAAGCGCCAATGCGCGGAAGCCCTTGGAAATTCAATCGCTGCGGACAAAGCGGGATCGAAATTTCTGAGCTGTATCCTCATTTGGCAACAAAAATGGATGAGATTACTTTGCTGCGTTCCTGCTACGGAGAAGCTTTCGACCATGCTCCGGCTTTGTACCTTCGCAATACTGGATCGCAATTTCCAGGCAATCCCTGTTTAGGTTCGTGGGTAACGTATGGATTAGGAACGGAGAGCCAAAATCTGCCCGCATTTGTGGTGATGTCCGATGGTGCAACCAAGAGTGGACCGCAGGCTTATGGATCAGGATTTCTTCCCGCAGTTTACCAGGGGACTGTATTTCGGGGTAGCGGACATCCTGTTCTAAATCTGGCAACTCCGCAAGGAGTCACGCCCAAAGCCCAAAGAAATACCCTCGATTTCCTCAATGAAATTGATCGTCGTCATTTTGCATCGCGTGAGGAAGATTCCGAACTGGAAGCGCGCATTGCCAGTTATGAGCTGGCGTATCGCATGCAAAGTTCAGCGCCCGAAGCGGTGGAATTGATCAAGGAGACCGATGCAACGAAAAAGTTGTATGGAATCGGCGAACCCTTGACTGACGATTTCGGGAAGAAGTGTCTTTTGGCGCGCCGTCTGGTAGAACGTGGCGTACGTTTTATCCAACTGTATTCGGGCACTAACATTGGCGACGATTGGGACGATGCCCACACTGACCTGATGACTTCTCACACCAAGATGTGTAAGAAAACCGATCAACCAATCACCGGTCTATTAACAGATTTGAAAGCTCGGGGACTGTTGGATTCAACGGTCGTTGTATGGTCCAGCGAGTTTGGACGCACGCCATTGGCCGAAGGTGCAAAAGGGCGTGATCACCATCCGTACTCATTCTGTTCCTGGATGGCGGGAGCAGGAATTCGTGGAGGTCAGGTGCTGGGATCAAGCGATGATTTCGGCCTACGAGCCATGGAATCCCCGTTCAGCGGTCATGATTTGAATGCAACCATTTTACGGTTGTTGGGCATGGATCACACCAAGTTGACCTACCAATATCAGAGCAGGGAACAGCGGCTAACCGATGTCCACGGCGAGAATGAATTTACCAGCAAGTTAGTGGGATAGTCCGGAATTTTAAAAAGGGGACGTGCACTCCATTCACTTAATTGAAATTAGTGAATGGA
>JAYWBH010000367.1:0-5375 GCA_043781815.1 Bryobacterales bacterium
TTATCTAACAGCCGCACGCCCTTCACACTGAGGGCTGCCGCTGCAATGCGGTCGACCACATCCGCGCGACGACCTTCTGAAAAATTCGGAACACATTCTACTATTCGCCTAGCCATTGGGGCTCCAGTTGTTGAAACAGAATCTCGCCATGTAAGATCACCTTCGAAACCAAGTTGATTCCCAAATGATATGAGATTTCACGGTAGTCTGGCACATCCAAAATTAGAAGATCGGCCCGCTTGCCTGGTTCCAGAGATCCGGTGACTTCCTGAATCCCCATGGCATGGGCCGCATTAATGGTGGTTGCAGTGATGGCTTCTTCAATAGAAAGCCCCATTTGTGCGCAGGCAAGGGAAACGACGAGTTGCATGCTGGCCGCCCCTCCCAGCCCACAATTCGCTCCAGTTGCCAGGGCCAGGGCTACACCCGCATCAACCATTTCCCGCCATTGTTTGCGGGAACGATCATGCCGCAGGCTTTCGAGGGGCATACCTAAAAGTACCCAGCTTTGGTTGGCCGCCCAATCTATTTCTTCAACAGTGGCGTCCCCTTCCCAACAAACTTGCTGCACCGGCAGATTGCGACAACTGCTCATTGCGCTGGTCCTGATCTTCATCAGGCAGCCAAGGCCGGCAGCATGTTCCATCCAACTGCGGGTTTCCTCTTTATTGAACTCCGTTGCTGAGGATGGGATTTCTATAAATTGAAACAGCTCTTTCTTCAGCAGTTTGGGCAATTGCGCATCGTACACTCTTTCTGGCACATACGTGGAAATCAGATTGGGATTGGATAGGCTTAGCTGTCGATTTGCCTGAAGCTGTCGCAATTCCCCGGCATAATCGGCCATCGGACCTGCCTGGGATTCCATTGTCAGAGTTCCACAAGCGGTAACTTGCGAAATTTTTCGACGCGACACTTCCAGCGACTTTTTAGCCACGGAACTCTTTTTCCAGAGGGGTGGGTCGCTGGGCAGCAACCGGCAATCGGAATCAATGAAACCGGGCATGACCACTTTGCCCGTTGCATCAATCATGCGTATTGCGCGTGTTTGGGCCAGATTCGCTAACCGACGGGTAGGGCCGACGGATTGAATGGTGCCATTGGAAATCAACACAGCGCCATCTTCAATAATTCCGAGGTCGAACAATTTGGCACCACGGCGGGGCCCTGCAGGGGAGCTTGCGGTGTCACGCAAAGTTAGCAACTGGCGCGCTCCCTTAACCAAAAGTGGTTGGGACATGATGTAGGTGAGGTTGGTGACGACCAATAGTATCATTCAGGGCGCATCGACAATACGGGGACAGCCCGCATGTTTCCTGTTTTTCGGAGTCTAATTTAATATGGAAACATGCGGGCTGTCCCCATATAAAAAGCCCTTCTCTGCGTGCATCTGCGACATCTGCGGATAAGATTGAATGATTGGGCTACGTCACGATTGACGCAGGCCAACTGAGATGGTAGTTTTGATTCTCCCCCACAGTGAGTGCAAGTAACGAACAATAGGAGATTAAGAATTTGTTACATCTAATTTATCAGTGCATCATCGGCGTGATTGTAGGAGCCGTCGCCAAGTTCGTCATGCCAGGCAAAGAGCCTCCTGGTGGAATTTTGGTGACCATGCTTCTTGGGATTGCCGGCTCGATTGTGGCCAACTACCTGGGCAAAATGTTGGGCTTTTACAAATCAGGGGAAGCTGCCGGATTCATTATGTCGGTGATTGGCGCAGGCATCCTGATGGTGATCTACAAGTTCGCTACAAAGTAGTGCGACCGTTCAAAAGGGGATTATGCTTGAAACTTTGTCCAGCATTCTCGGCTTGTCGTTTGTGTCGGGTATCAATCTTTATGCGGCAGTCCTGACCGTCGGCCTGGGAATTCGGTTTGGCTGGCTTTTAGGATTGCCGCAAGAGATGCAAGTACTGGCCAATCCCCTTGTGTTGACTTTGGCGGCAGCAATGTATTTAGCAGAATTTGTTGCCGATAAAGTTCCATTCTTTACTCCCATCTGGGATGGCATTCATACCTTTATTCGTCCCCTGGGCGCAGCCATTCTAGCCATGGAAGCGGCTGGGAAATTATCCCCTACTGCTCAAATTCTTGCTGCTTTAGCTGGTGGTTCCATTGCTTTGGGAACCCATTCCACCAAGGCGGCAGCCCGTCTGATTGCCCACGTCAGCCCCGATCCGGTAGCCCATTCGGCGATGAGCATAGCGGAAGATTTCAGCGTGGTGGCGTTGTTGATTCTCGCCTACAAACATCCGGAAATCGCAGTGCCCTTGCTAGTGGTATTGATCATCGGTGTTTTTATTCTGCTGCCTGTGCTGCTGCGAGTTTTGCGATTTACACTGGCGGGCATTGGAGGCAGAATTTCCTCCTGGACCAGTGAATCTACCAATGCCGACGTGCCCCAATGGGCCATGCAGGACGCTGCAACCGGATTGCGATGCTATTTCCGCTCCGGGGGTCGCATGCGTAGATTGAAAGAAGCTTACCTTTTGAAAAAAGGGCATTCCTGGACTCTCACTGAAAAAAGGCTTTTTAAGCCCACAAATGAAAGTCTACTGGTTACCTCCAGCACCGTTACACCGGGTTTGCTCTACGACACAATTACCCTGCGCAACGGCAATTCTGAACAAAGCTTCTACGTAACTAAAGAATGGGCCGGGCAATGCCGAAAGATGAGTGTAGAGCAGTCTTTCGCCAATGCCGTCCAGGTCACAACTTCATCCAGCTAATTCCTCCCTGTCAAAAGGAGTTGCACTATGGGCCTGGAGTTCGAAACAATGAATTAATGACAGCCCATGTGTACGTCACGCTAAAGCGCACAGTTCTAGATGCCCAAGGCCAAACGGTTCAATCCGCTTTGCGCGGCTTAGGCCATGCCTCCATTGCCGATGTTCGGCAAGGTAAATTTTTTGAAATACAGATGAACGGGGTGAGCCGCGAACAGGCTCAAACAGAAATTGATCTGGTAGCCCGTGAAGTTTTGTCCAACCCGGTCATTGAAGACTATCGGGTTTTGATTCTTGAATAGAGGGACTATGTGTGGAATTGTTGGCTATATCGGTAGTAGAAAGACTGTGCCCATTATTTTGGATGGGCTCCGCCGATTGGAATACCGGGGCTACGACTCCGCCGGCTTGGCCGTTTTCGGTGAAGATGGGGAATTAATTATCCGCCGGGCCTCAGGCAAATTGCACAATCTGGAAGAAGCAGTGAAGTTGAACCCGGTAGAAGGGTCCTATGGAATTGGCCACACACGTTGGGCTACCCATGGGCGTCCAACCGAGGAAAATGCCCATCCCCATACTGGACCCAGCCGTAGCGTGGTGTTGGTGCATAACGGCATTGTCGAAAATTATTTGGATCTGAAACGCGAGTTGGAAGCCGAAGGGCATGTTTTCCGTACGGAAACCGATACCGAAGTGATCGCCCACCTGGTGGAAAAATACATTGATGGGAATCTGGAACAGGCCGTTCAAAAAGCCGTTAAACGAGTTTCCGGCGTCTTTGCATTAGCGGTGATGTCCAAGAAAGATCCGGGCAAAATTGTTACCGCACGCAGTGGCCCTCCAGTAGTGGTTGGTTTAGGTGAAGGCGAGTATTATGTGGCCTCCGACGTCCCGGCGATCCTTAGCCATACCCGCGATATGTTCTTTCTGAACGATGGCGACATGGCGGTGTTGACCGCTGATGGCGTCAAACTAATGGATTTTGAAGGCAACCCGGTAAAACGCCAGGTAACCCATATTTTGTGGGATCCCATTATGGCGGAAAAGGGCGGCTACAAACATTTCATGCTCAAGGAAATTTATGAACAGCCGCGCGCTGTTCGTGACACCTTGCTGGGCCGCGTCAGTCAGGACACCGGCAAAGTGTTTCTTGAGGAAATGAACATCACTCCTCAGGAATTCGCTGCCTTCAAATCGATCAAAATTGTGGCCTGCGGCACCAGTTGGCACGCTGCCCTGGCAGGCAAATTCATGATTGAAAAGCTGGCCAGAATTCCCGTGGAAGTGGATTACGGAAGCGAATTCCGCTACCGCGACCCTATTCTTGGCCCGGAGATTTTGGTAGTAGTGATTTCCCAATCGGGTGAAACCGCCGATACGATTGCCGCCCAGCGCGAAGCCAAACAAAAGGGATCAAAGACGCTGGCTATCTGCAACGTGGTGGGTTCCATGATCCCGCGCGAAGCCGATGGCACCATCATCACCCATGCTGGTCCGGAAATTGGAGTGGCGTCAACGAAAGCGTTCACTTCGCAGCTTACAGCCTTGTTCGTTCTGGCTCTGTATCTGGCGCAACAACGCGGAAAGATCAGTGAAGAGGAATCCCGCAGCATCGCCCAGGAATTAATGCGACTGCCCGGTAAGCTGGAAGCGCTGCTGCAAAAAGACATGCGTTACGACGAAATGTCGCGGACCCTTTCCAAAGCTCACGATTTTCTGTATCTGGGCCGTGGCATCCATTTTCCCATGGCTCTGGAAGGTGCATTGAAGTTGAAGGAAATCTCCTATATCCACGCGGAAGGCTATCCCGCCGGGGAAATGAAGCATGGTCCGAATGCTCTAATCGATGAAAATCTTCCGGCAGTTGTGCTTGCCGCCTACGATCCTAACGATGAAAGCAGCCGCTTGCGTTACGAAAAAACACTGTCCAACATTCAGGAAGTGAAAGCCCGCGAAGGCGTGGTGGTTGCCATTGTCAATGAAGGGGACCGGGATGCTGCTGGCATGGCCACCCATGTCTTAGAAATCCCCATCACCCATGAACTGTTGCTGCCCATTATCGAAGTGGTGCCGTTGCAGTTGCTGGCCTATCATATTGCTGTCCGGTTGGGCAAAGATGTGGATCAGCCTCGTAACCTGGCCAAAAGCGTCACCGTGGAATAACCGGAGACTGGCGCAGGCGGAGCCCGAACTTGCTTTTCGGAGTAAGCTTCCAAGGCAGAATACCGCCCGCGTCAGTCTTCTTTTCTTCCAATTCCCTGTCATCCGATTCCACGTCGTATGCGGTATTCGGTTTCAACCCCAATAAATAGATGGTCTCCCCAGCTTCGGATTCCAGGTCCAGCCGAAAATTGTCGTGATAGAAGTAGATCATGGTTCCGGCAATTTCAATTGGTTTGGGGGAAGAACCAAGTTTCAAATCCTTGCGCACCCCGCCTTCAAACATCTGCGCCTGCATCCCTGAAAAATGAAACCAGGCGGCATCATCGTCCCAACTGGACCGTAACACCAGCTTTCCCGATGCCGAATGATGCTGGAACAGCGGTAAATGGTAATAACTCAACCCCGGCTGATACGGGTTCGCCCACAGAAATTCGTAGGTGATGCCGAATACGCCGCGCATGGTAAAGCGGTCATGAATCAG
>JAYWBH010000368.1:0-5371 GCA_043781815.1 Bryobacterales bacterium
CAGTAGTTGTCCTTCGTTTGGCAACTCCTAGAGTCAACCCCGTCAATAGGACATTTCTACTTTGCTCAATTAGGACATTATCATTTTGCCGTGACACACACCCCCTCTGTGCCATGCAGTCAGTAACAAATGGGAATATACTGGCATCAAGACAGGGGTTTATTTATGAAGACAATTACTAACTACGTCATCGCTATCTATTTGCTAAGCGCGATGGCTTTTGGGCAGGCTACTACCGCCACCATAGCCGGGTCGGTCAGCGATGCATCGGGGGCCACTGTTGCTGGTGCCACTGTTAACGCCATCCAAGTGGAAACCAGAACCTCACGCATTGCCGTGACTCTGGCAGATGGCAGCTATTCGCTGCAATTCCTTCCTATTGGCACCTATCGTGTCGAAATTACGGCACAGGGATTCAAGAAGTTTGAACAGAGTGGCCTTGTTTTAGAGGTCGGTCGTAACGCTAGAGTGAATGCCGTACTGCAAGTGGGCGGACTCTCCGAAACAGTCGAAGTGAAAGCGGAGGCCACCATTGTTGAAACCACTGTTCCCGCACTGGGACAAGTAGTTACTAATGAAGAAATCAATAACCTCCCGCTAGTGAATCGCGACCTTTATACTCTACTTACTCTGACCGCTGGAATTGACAGTACGGAGGCGGCTGCCGATAATTTTGGCGCGCCAATGCAAGCTACTATCGTTAATGGATCGCCCAATTCCGGCATCGGTTCAGTGAACTACACGCTCAACGGCGGCAGCAACACCAATGGGCTGCGAAACACGGGCAATGCTGTTCCTAATCCCGATGCCATTCAGGAATTTCGTGTCATCACCAACAGCTTTCCTGCCGATGAAGGCCGCTACGGTGGGGCCAGCGTCACCATGGTGAGTAAGTCAGGAACCAACAATTTTCACGGGACATTATTTGAATTCCTACGTAACAACAAGCTGAATTCCAATCGCTGGGTTTCTGGTGGCAGCGCGTTGAAAGATCCACTGCATCGCAATCAGTTCGGTGGAACACTGGGCGGCCCCATCATTCGCAATAAGACATTCATCTTCGGCACTTATGCCGGATTGCGGGAACGCACCAGCGTGTTCAACAACACCGCCATTCCACTTAATGCGCTGGAAAAATCTGGCAACCTTTCCGCAACCACCGGAACTGCGCCCATAGACCCTTTGAACGGCATTGCCTTCCCTGGTCGTATTATTCCGCCAACCAGAATCGATCCGGTGGCCCGCAAGATCATGGATACCTATCTTCCCGCTGGTCCAAACCTTGCCAATGGCCTGTTTGAAACTCAAATCGCCCATCCCCGCGATACCGATGAAGCTCTTGTAAAACTGGACCACAATGTGAATGCAGCACACCGCTTGAGTGGCAGTCTTTTTTACACCAAGGGCGACGATTTAGTGGGGCTGCTGGGCAACCTGCCTTGGGTAACTCGCAATTTCAATTGGCGTCAGTACAATTACAATGCTAGTGACACTTGGATTGTCTCGCCTAAAATGGTGAACGAATTCCGCACAGGCTTCACCCGCAATTTCGGCGGACGAACCAATTTGCCTGCCATTTCGCTTACAGACCTGGGTTCCAAGTTTCAAATTCAAGGTGCCCCATCGCTGCCACAAATCCAAGTTGCCGGTCGGTTCAATTTGAACAGTGCGATTCCCGGACCAGTAGCGGGCAGCAATCAGTATCAAATTCGCGACTTACTCAGCATTAATACGTCCCGTCATTCCATTCGAGTTGGTGCCGAAGCCACACTGGAAAAAATGGTTCATGACACGCTGTTGAATAACTACGGCACCTTTTCCTTCACCACCACGAACCCTCGCGGTTCAAAGAATGCTACCGCTGATTTCCTGCTGGGTCTGCCTGCCACCATGAATCAGGATGCCCCAACAACGAAGATCAACAATGATTGGTACTATGCATTTTTCATCCAGGATGATTTCAAAGTGAGCTCGCGATTAACGTTGAATCTGGGGCTGCGTTGGGATATTCAAACGCCGATCACAGATCCCCATAATCGCTTCCTGACGTTTGTTGCTGGCCGAAAGTCGCAGATTGTTCCTTCCGCTCCAACTGGACTGCTGTTCCCTGGCGATCCGGGAGTTGAGCGCGGAATCATTGGCGTTAACTATTCCAATATCAGCCCGCGCCTGGGCATTTCATGGGATCCGTTTGGTGATCGCAAAACAGCGATCCGTGCCGCTGCTGGCATCTTCTATGGCAGCATGTCTGGCAACGAATGGAACTCGTCTTCCGATAATCAACCGTTCGCAATTCGCCAGCAGTTCAACGATGTTTACTCCTTGTCCGATCCGTATCGCTTACAGCCTGGCGGCCTGTCCCCCTTCCCTTATAGTTACAGCCCCACCGCTCCCCGTTTTGTTGCACCTTCCGCAATTGTTGGGGTTTCACTTGATTATAAATCGCCCTATACCTACCAGATGAACTTCGCCATCCAGCGGGAAGTGCTGCCGGGAACCAGCGTCACCGTCGCTTACGTCAACAATTTGACCCATCGCATTCCAGCCGTGCAGGACGTGAATTACGCTGTACTTACCCCAACGGCCACCACCGCGAATGTGAACGCTCGCCGACCCTATTTACCGGGCACACTATCCAGCATTGGGCTGATCAAGTCTATTCTTAATTCGGCTTATCATGGCTTGCAATTAACGGCAGACAAGCGGTTTTCGAAGAACTTTACAGCCAAGGGGTTCTACACGTTCGGAAAAGGGCTGGATTACATCAACACCCAGAACAGCACTTTGCAGCAGGCTACCGATTGGAGCAATATCGCTTTGGACCGTGGACGTCCCTCCAATGATCATCGTCACAGTGCTTCACTTTCCGGCATCTGGGACTTGAACTATTTTAAGAAGGCTCCATCGCTTGTACGGGCGGTTGCCGGAGGGTGGTCATTGGCCACTATCGCCAGTTTACGCAGCGGCACGCCACTTACAATCACTGCTGGAACCGATGTGAATTTTGATGGCACAAATAACGATCGGGCTGACCTGATTGGCAATCCCTTTCTGAACCCCAACCGTCCCCGCTCGCAAGTGGTGGATCAATGGTTCAACATAGCTGCTTTCAGCAAGACCACCCAGGCATCACATAACTTTGCTGGGACTTCGGGGCGCGGCATTCTGGATGGCCCAGGGGTGAAGAACCTGGACATGACCATTGCCCGTGCGTTCCGTCTTCACGAAAAAACTACGCTGCAATTCCGTGCAGAAGCCACTAATGCGTTCAATATTGTGAACTTGTTGAATCCTGGGACCAATGCAAATGGCGGGGTTACGTTTGGCAGAATCACCACTGCCCGTGCCATGCGTCAGGTGCAACTCGGACTCAAACTAACATTCTGAGTCCAACAAAAATGGCGGCCAAGCATGAGTTCTGCTTCCGGCCGCCAATGATATCTGCAGTTAGAATGGTGGTGCTTACCCTTTAGTTAGGCAGCGTCCGACCAATCCATTTCCGTGTTGCCGCTTTCCAACTCGTCCATTTTCGATTGGCAGCTAACGCAACGGGTTGCCCAGGGAAGTGCTACCAGTCGCTTTTGCGCAATAGCCTCTTCACAATCCTTACAAATTCCGTAAGCGCCTGCTTCAATCCGACCTAAAGCATCTTGCACTGCCACTAGCGATTTTGTATTCCGATCCAGTTGCTCAATGGCCAATTCACGATTCGCAGCCATTTGAATGGCGTCCAAAACGTCGGGGGCTTGCGTTAAAGCCAGTTCTTCGCGCGAATGGAGACTTCTCTCCAAATCAGCTAGCGTTTCGCGCAACGATTCAACGGTGCGGGCTTGTGGTTCCAGAACTCTGGGGGTGGGAGTCTGCTTTTTTACGATTTGCATTTTGTTTATCCTTCTCTTTCCAACACAGCATCTATAGCAATTCAGTAGCCAGATGCTTACTATCCAATAAAATCAATCAGTTGGCTCTTGTTTCTTGCCAATTCTTCGCCGTTCCACAGTGCAGAGTCTGCATTGGGCTACGTAATCTCTACAATGTGGCCTGTAACATGCTGTAAAAACGTTTCCAGGAGTTTACAATGAACAGTAAAATTTTAACTTCATCAAAGAGTTCCGTAAATGAATGCGATGCTGCCCAGAACGTTGGGAAATACTTTTTTAAGGCGCACGGGGTAACATGACAGAGATGGCAACCTCAGTGCGCAGTAAAATCCTAATCGTCGATGACGATGAAAGCCAACGTGCGCTTCTTTGCGATATTCTTTCCGGGCAAGGTTTCCACGTGGAACAAGCCGTTGATGGCGTAGATGCGCTGGAAAAGGTGGACCAGTTTTACCCTGATGTAATCCTCACTGATTTGAATATGCCCCGTATGGACGGGTTTGAATTTATCAGACAACTGCGCCAACGGGAATCCTTGATCCCAGTGATCACACTCACTGGTTACGGAAGTGTGGAAAAAGCCGTATCCGTAGTGCACGATATGAAAGCTTTCTGGTTTTTGGAAAAGCCAGTGAAGTTCAACGTGCTGCTGCCACTGATTGAGCGGGCGATTTCGCAAAACAACCTGATTCGCGACGCCGAACGCCTGAATCGCGAACTCTCAATGCAGGGTCTGCTAGGAAATCTGGTAGGAAAGTCGAAAGCCATGCAACTGGTCTTTTCGTTGATCCGCCAAGTGGCCCCCAGCAATGCCGCCGTTCTGATTACCGGGGAGAGTGGCACTGGCAAGGAAATGGTGGCCAGAGAAATTCACCGCATGAGCCGATGCGCCGCTGGCCCTTTCATCGCCATCAATTGCGCCGCCCTACCCGAATCTTTGATTGAAAGTGAACTGTTCGGACACGAAAAAGGTGCCTTTACCGGTGCTGTGGAACGTCGTGCAGGGTGCTTTGAGCAAGCTTTGGGCGGAACCTTGCTGTTAGATGAAATTGGCGAAATGCCCATGCTCACCCAGACCCGCCTTTTGCGAGTCCTGGAAGATCTAAAAGTACGCAGGCTGGGCGGCAAGTCAGAAGTGCAAGTAGATTCGCGCATTATCTCTGCCACCAACCGCAAGCCAGAATCGGCCATTGAACAGAAACAATTACGTGAAGATTTGTACTATCGGCTGAATGTATTTGAAATCAATCTGCCCCCGTTACGGGATCGCAAAGAAGATATTGCAGACATTGCTGAAGTGATGATTCACAATTTAAACCGCCGTCATGAAACACGGGTCACCGGCATTTCACCGGAAGCGGTGGAACGCCTGCAGGATCATAATTGGCCGGGGAACGTCAGAGAATTGCGCAACCAACTGGAACGAGCCGTGATTATGGCCAACCAGGGCGTTTTGCGGGTAGATCATTTCCAGCAATACCGCGGCCAGA
>JAYWBH010000369.1:0-5351 GCA_043781815.1 Bryobacterales bacterium
ACAATTGAGTTTTCAAAGTACAGTGCCACCCGCGGAAAAGCCTTCGCCGCCACATGCAACAGTTGAAACAATTCCACTCCAGTTTGTTGCTTAGTGGGATACACGTCCTGGTAACGATCCACAATATTGATATCAATCGCCAGCTTCGATTGATGCGGAGTCAGCGCCTTGTAACGATCGGCAATTTGCGGATACCGCTGCGGCCCAAGATGCCAAATGGTCGCCGGATCTTCAATTAGAAACGTGAAGTCCTGTTTGTCTAATTGCGGCAACAGGCGCGCCGCATCAGCACCGATCAGGTCTCGCATACGGGTATCGAACCGATCATCGACGTGCGTCAGAACCAGGTCCAGATACGGTTTGGTGCGACGAATCAATGCCATCTCACCCAGCCACGTTTCCTGCATCTCTTTTGCCAGACCGGCTCGAAAGTTAAGAAATGTCGCCTTGGCCGCAGCATCGCCAGCGCGTGCCCCAAAAAGTTCTATCGGGTCAAAGCCCTGCTCTTTATGAAATCGTGCGCGGACATCGGCATTCATTGGCGTGAACCGTGCCGGATTCTCCATGCCTTCCAACGATTCAAAGTACAACTCGGCCAGGTTCACGCCATCCCATTCATGCCTCGATAGCAGACTCCGAACGCCGTCAGTCACCGCCTTGGCACAATCCGCATTGTTCAGGTTCATCAGCTTTCGCCAATCTAAATGCGCATCCTGCCCAATGGCTGTTTTTTCACGCCATTCTGGATGGCCATTCCAAAACTTTTCGCTGACGTGTGGCAGTTCCAGCCAGGCGTAAACCAGAATTGCATTCCGATGGCAGGCTTCAATCAGCCGCTTCAGATACGCGTCGCGTTCCGGATCAGCATCGTAGTGCTGCCACGCCGCCACGTGTAGCGCTGCGATTCCAGCGCGACGCCAACGCCTAGCCAGGTAATCCACATCAGCACGTTGGCGGTACGACGTATCGAAGAAAGCCCACAACCGGTTCGATTGGTAAGGTGCTTCCATCCCCAATTCCGCGAGCGCTTGGGGAATGTAAGGAAACCGTTCATACCCCAACTTGCCAGCGCTGGCCGCCAGCCACAGAACAGCTCCCTGGCCATGCCGCATGCCGACCATCACCGGTGCGCCTTCCCAACGCTCTTTAGAAAATACGATTGCTCCCGTTGGCACTTTGAACACGGGCAGTTCCAAGCCACGCTCCCAAATAATCGGCAACTTAGGACGCCGCAGGTCGGTAATGCTGCGCACGATAACTTTTTTCGATGTGGGATGAACGCCTAATGCTTCCGCCAGCGGCGACTCCCCTTCCAAAATCACCAGCGAACCAGCGGCAATCTTCGGCAACCAAACTTCTGGGGCTGCATGAGTGCCCGCAGGAATCACCACAATGCGACCATTTCCAGGTGTCATGCCGATGGCTGATAGAATGTTCGGCCAGGCGTTCGGTTCATCGCCAACAATCTGATAGTTGGCGGATAGTAACAGGAAACTAATGAGAAATTGCATACCAAAGTCCTACACGCATGTCGAAGAAATACGGTTTTCCGCCGGGTGGATTTGCCAACAGATATGTCCCACGAACAAAGCTGGTGGTGAGCAACATTCCCGTTGGCATGCCCGGCAATCGAACTCGCAAGCCTGGGCCAGTCTCCACAAAATTAGCCCACGCTTGCCGCCGCACGTCGGCGGTTAGGTTGAAGTTCCACAGAAACGACGCCTGCAAGCCTTTGGGATCCTCACTTTCCACCAATCGCCAACCTAGTTTGTTTTGTGAATAGACGATTCCATTGTTATGAAAGCGGCTGATAAACACGGCGTCATCATTGGTTTCAAAGAAGCTCTTCCCCCATGGCCCACGCCAGGTGCGCGCAAAGGAAATACCACCACGATAATCGCTCACCGCCAATGCCAGATCATTCCGATGCAGATAACGAATGGCCGTTCCAGCCTCAGCCCAGGCCATTACGCCGTGCTTCACTGGCGTAGCAACGCCCACGCCCAGAATCACTGAATTCTCACTAAAGTATTGCGGACTGACTCCTGGTGCTGTTTCCCCTAAAAACGACCCGCGGACATCGCCGACAAAGCGCATGGAAAAATAGGGGCGTACCGGCAAAAATGGCAGCTTGAATTCTGTTTTCACCTGGCTGTAATCGAATAAATTACGCCATCGCGAACTGTACAGAGGCATGCTCCAAAACGTGGTGCGGGTGCGCGATTCTGTCGAACTCAAATTGCGATAAGCCTTGGCCGCTTCCTTGGCAATGGTTTCATCTGGGCTGCGCTGCGCAAGACCAAACCATTTAATGGCCTCTGCATCGTCACGCAGCATGTTGTTTACCCAACCCAACTTCAACATCACCTGGAAATCCACTGGATCGCTTTCGTGGGCAATGCGCAAATACTTCAAGGCATCCTTCATATAGCCCTTTTCATAACTACTCAATGCCAGTTGCTTTGCTTCAACAGAGAGCTGACTGCGAGGTGTTTCTGTGCGATGTTGAAACGATTGGGGCATTTTCAAGGCAACTCGAACACGATCCGCCAATGCCCCATTATCATTGTTCATCACCGTTTCCAGATAAGGCATGGCTGCAGCCCGTTCGCCCCGTTCCAGCAATAGAAATCCTAGTTGCGCTTGCGATAGTAGATCATTCGGGGACTGCTGAGAGACAATTAAAAACTCCTGTTCCGCTTCGGACTTCAAGGTCATGGTCAACAACAGGTACGCTAATTCGCGATGCAACTCCACGTTAGCCGGGTCCAACTGCAACGCCTGACGAAATTCATAAACATATGGGTACCGCTCAGGCAATAGTTCACGAGCCTTCTCTGCTGTATGGGGCTCAGCTCCGCGCGAAGCAGCCAGCAACGCCACCAAAGACTTTTCTTGTTGACCCAAAGCCTTTCGCACACGACCCAAATCCACCAACAGCACCCGGTAATCTGGCTTCAATTTCCAGGCAACTAAATAGTGTTCAGCGGCCAAATCCAATTCATCGTGATCTTCGGCCAACCGCGCCAGTTCTTCATGAGCGCTAAAATTTTCAGGAGCGCCTGCCAGTGCCTGCTGCCAACGTGCAATGCCGTCGACCAGGGGACGGTCAATATTTTGAAAGGCAGTTTCCGCAGTTTGTCTGGTTTGAGGGTCGCTCTCTGAAGTACGAATTCGGTTGAAGATGCGCCGTGCTTCGGACTTGCGGTTCGTCTCAAACGCTAGGAACGCATACTCCATCGCTAAGTGACTGTCAGCAGCATCCATCTTCATAGCCTCAGCAAAGGCATCCCGTGCCGACTCATTCTGGCCGGCTTTCAAAAGTGTGTAGGCCAGGTCCTTCCAGAGTGCGATTTGTTTAGGGTTTTGTGCCAATGATTGTCGAAACAAAGGTATGGCTACGTCGTAATCGTGCGTCCGTAACGCGTCATAAGCCTTCGTTGCAGGCACGTTATCGTCGCCAAAAGCAACCCAGCTCAAGGCAATCAGCCACAGCGGTGCTCTAGAGAATTTCATAGTTCGTAATAGTAGTGCCTCTTCTTCTGATAAATTCTCAGGTAAGATCAAATTGAATGGCCAATTTTAAGGGTGTGGATTATTTATTGATCGATTCCTGTCTGACAGAGCAGGAACTATTAGTCCGTCAATCGGCGCGACAATTCGTGGATGATCGGGTGATGCCGGTAATAAGGGATAGTTACCGCCAAGGAACATTTCCCATGGAACTGGTTCCGGAAATGGGTCGTTTAGGTTTCTTTGGAGCAAACCTGGAAGGCTACGGATGTGCCGGGCTGGGCAATGTGGAATACGGTCTGCTGATGCAGGAATTGGAACGCTGCGATTCAGGCCTGCGCAGTTTTGCCAGCGTGCAGGGAGCCCTTGTTATGTACCCGATTCTCACGTATGGATCGGAAGAACAGAAGTCGAAATGGTTGCCTAAGCTGGCTGCGGGTGAGGCAATTGGGTGCTTCGGATTAACTGAGCCGCAGTTCGGATCCAACCCGGCAGGCATGCTTACCAAGGCAGTGAAACATGGCAATGAATATGTACTGAATGGCGAAAAAACTTGGATCACCAATGGCTCACTGGCCGATGTAGCTGTGGTCTGGGCTCGTGCGGAAGATGGCATCCGTGGCTTCCTCATAGAAAAAGGAACTCCCGGATTCACCACTGTTGAGCTCCACGGAAAAATGTCGATGCGCGCTTCAGTGACCGCGATGCTGAACATGAACGATGTCCGGTTGCCGGAATCGGCGATGCTTCCAGGGGCACGAGGTTTGAAGGGACCTTTAGGCTGTCTATCGCAAGCCCGTTACGGCATCGGTTGGGGCGTTATCGGCGCGGCGATGGACTGCTTTGAGACAGCCCGCCAGTACACCATGTTGCGTAAACAATTTGACGACCGACCGATAGCTTCGCATCAATTGGTGCAAGAAAAGTTGGCCGATATGATTACAGAAATCACCAAAGCGCAGCTTCTGGCCCTGCATTGCGGAAGGTTGAAGGATCAGGGCAAGCTGGATTCCGCTCATATTTCCATGTTGAAGCGCAATAACGTGGCCATGGCCCTTGATTGCGCTCGCACCAGCCGCGATTTACTGGGTGCCAACGGAATCATGGATGAATATCCATTGATGCGCCATTTGTGTAATTTGGAAACGGTGAAGACGTATGAAGGGACCGACCATATCCATTGTCTGGTGATTGGGGAGCGCGTAACTGGCATAGCCGCTTACAAGTAAGACCATCTTGTTGGTATACTGATCAATGGAACTACTATGTTGATGATTCTTCTGACGATCATTCATGTGATCGTATGCTCATTTTTGGTGATCGTTGTGCTGCTGCAAAGCGGCAAAGCTGCTGATTTAGCTGGTGCATTTGGCGGCATGGGGTCGCAGACGGCATTTGGCCCTCGCGGGTCGGCGACGGTGTTAACCAAAGCGACGACGATTGCAGCGGCGCTGTTCATGCTGACTTCACTTACTTTATCTGTAATGGCAACCCGTCAAGGAATTACTGGCGGGGGCAAATCGGTATTGGATAAAGTGAAGACTCCAGCGGCTACAACACTTCCAAACGGCAGTGCGCCAACACCTCCAGCCGCAGCACCTTCGGTAACCTTGACCGATCCGTCGACCGGTAAGGAACAGACCATTCCGATCGATTCTAAAGTCATGTCTGCGGAAGAGATGAAAAAAATGCAGGAAGAAGCAGCGAAGAAGTCGCAACAACAGAAGAAGTAGTCCATTCATTTTGCAAAAAGCGGGGATGGCGGAATTGGCAGACGCACTAGCTTGAGGTGCTAGCGAGTAACATCGTGGGGGTTCAAGTCCCCCTCTCCGCACCAT